>NZ_JBHWGV010000029.1:0-30469 GCF_042732955.1 Kitasatospora sp. NPDC059747
CGCCCCGCCCGCCGGCCCCGGCCCCGGCCCGGGCCCCGGTCCCGTGCAGGGCGGGCCGACCTCCTCGGCGCCCTCGCCCTCGCCGACCCAGACCGTCGCGCCCGCCACCCTCACCATCAGCTCGGTGAACCTGGACTCGCTGTCCTGCAGCGGCCAGTGGGCCCTGACCGCCACCGTCACCGTGGCCGCCCAGGGCAACGCGACCGGCACCCTGACCCTCAGCTGGTACCACAGCTCGGGCGGACGCGCCGCCACCGTCGCCACCGACACCGTGCCGGTCCAGAACGGCCGCGCCACCATCACCCGCGTCCACAACTTCGGCTCCGCCGACAACTCCACGACCTGGGGCGTCCGCGTCGGCACCAGCCCGGCCGCGACCGCACCGGGCAAGACGTCCGCCGAGCTGTACGCCTTCACCTGCAACCCGCCCCGCTGACCTCCTGTCGGCCCCGGTCACACCCGCCCCACCCCTCGCCCTGGAGAAAGCCATGTCCACGCCCCACCCCGACGCCGCCCCCACCCCGGGCGCCGACCAGACCGTCCGGCTCGGTCCGGGTACGGGCGAGGGGGAGGAGACCAGCCGTACGGACGCGGGGGCGGCGGCGCCCCCCCCCCCCCGGGGGGGGGCCCCCCCCCGCGCGCCCCGCGCCCCGCGCCCCCCCCCCCCGCCGGGGGGCGGGGGGGAGGGGGTGGGTGGGGCGGGGGGGTTGCTCCCCGCCGCCTCCCCCCCCGCGGCGCCCCCCCCGCCGCGCGGCGGCGTTTCCGACCCGCGCGCGGACCGGACCGTCCGGCTGCCCCGCTCGCCGCTGGGCGGGCCGGATGCGGTGGAGACGGTCCGTCTGGACAACGAGGAGCGCCTGCGCCTGACGGGGGAGTCCGGGACGGTTCCGCTGCCGCGCCCGCCGTTGGGTGGGCCGGATGTGGTGGAGACGGTGCGCCTCGACAACGAGGAGCGCCTGCGTCTGACGGGGGAGTCCGGGACGGTTCCGCTGCCGCGCCCGCCGCTGGGTGGGCCGGATGTGGTGGAGACGGTGCGCCTCGACAACGAGGAGCACCTGCGCCTGACGGGGGAGGGCGAGACCGTCCCGTTCCCCCGGCCGCCGCTGGGCGGGCCGGACGCGGTGGAGACGGTCCGTCTGGACAAGGGGGAGTCCGGGACGGTCCCGCTGCCCCGCTCGCCGCTCGGCGCGCCCGACCCGCGCGCGGACCGCACCGTCCGGCTCTCCCCGGCGCCCGCGCCCGCCGCCACACCGGACGCCGAGGCCACCGTGCGCCTCGACTCCGCCGAGGCCGAGAGCGCGACCTTCCTCGACCCGCGGGTGTGGGGCGGCGCGCCGGGGGAGAGTGCCACGCTGCCCGAGCCGATCCCGCTGCCCGAGGCCGGGGCGGAGGCCGAGGCCGAGAGCGCGACGTTCCTCGACCCGCGGGTGTGGGGCGGCGCACCGGGGACGGGGGAGAGCGCCACGCTGCCCGAGCCGATCCCGCTGCCCGAGGAGGCCGCGCCCGAGGAGCCCGCGCCCGAGGCCTCCGTCTCCACCCCGGCCGCCGCACCGGACGAACACCCCCTCGCCCCCGGCGAGTTGCGCCGCTTCGGCCCCGGCGTCCCGCCACAGGCCGCCGCCGCGTGGCACGGCGAGACGCCCGCGGACCGGCAGCCCAAGCGGCCCCGCCGCGTGCGCAGGTGGCTGGTGCCGGTGGCCGTGCTCCTCGCCGTCCTGGCGCTGCTGTTCTGGCGCTTCCACACGACCGCCCTGGCCGTCACCTCCGTCGGTGTGACCACCGACCCGGCGGGCCCCGGCTGCGGCGGCACCGCCGTCGTCACGGCCTCGGTGGAGACCAACGGCGGCGCCGGCAGCATCCGTTACCGCTGGCAGCGCAGCGACGGCACGACCTCGGACGAGCTCGTGCAGGACGTCCGCTCCGGCACCCGCCACACCGACCTGGTGCTGCGCTGGACCTTCGACGGCCAGGGCTCCCTCCAGGCCACCGCCACCCTGCAGATCCTCTCGCCCGGCACCCGCACCGCGACCGCCGCCTTCCCCTACCACTGCTCCTGATTCCCCGAGTCCGGAACCCGCCTCGGACGCCCCGCCCGTCCCGTAGCGTTTGCCTCCCGCCGCGGGGATCCGCGGCACGCCAAGGGGAGGGCACCGTGAACTCGCTCGTGTCGAAGGCTCGTTGGTTAGGCGCTCTGGTGACGGCGGGAGCACTGCTGCTCGCCGGGGCCGGCGCCGCGGGGGCGGACGACGCGCCCGACGGGCCGGTCCGGGGTGTCCCGCAGACCGTCGCCCTGGGCTCGGAGCCCGCCTCGGTGGCGGTCAGCCCGGACGGGCGCACGGCGTACGTCTCGGTCAAGGACGGCATGAACGGCGTCAAGCTGAAGGCGGTCGACACCCGGAGCGGTGCGGTCACCGCCACGGTCACGCTGACCACCGGGTACGGGGCCGACGCCGGGCCGGTGGCGGTCAGCCCGGACGGCTCGCGGGTCTACGTGCTGTTCGGCGCGATGAGCCTGCTGCCGCTGTCCACGCTGGGCGCCGTCGACACGGCCACCGGCACGGTGGTCTCCACCGCGCTCGCGCCGGACCAGCCGCGCCCGGACGGGACCAGCCCCGGGGGCCTGAGCACACTGACGGTCAGCCCGGACGGCTCACGGGTCTACGTCACCCAGGACGGACCCTCGCCCTGGCACCAGCCGGTCCAACCGGGCGCCCGGGTCCTGGAGTTCTCCCCGCAGCAGCAGGCGTTCACCGCCGCCGTCACGGTACCCGGCCGCTCCCTGTGGTCGGTGGTCACCCGGCCGGACGGCGCCGACACCTACGTCAGCACCGACGAGGGCCTGGACCACCTGGACACCGGCGCCGAGCCCCCGGCCGTGGCCGGGACCGTCGCCGCCCCCGGCACCAGGACCGCTCTGGCACTGGCCCCGGACGGCACCCGCGTGTACGGCGTGAGCAGCACCGGCACCGGCTACACGGTCGACCCCGCCGCCGACACCGTCACCGCGACCACGGACCTGGGCATCACCCCGGCACAAACGCTGCACGACCCGTCGGTCAGCCCGGACGGCACCCGGCTGTACATCGCCTGCCTGGACTCCTCCAGCTCCACCGGCAAGGCCCGGATCCTCTCCCTCGACACCTCGACCAACACCCCCGTCCCGGCCGAGGCGGTCACCGGTCTCAACTGGGTGACGGCCCTGGCGGTGGGCCCCGACGCCCACACCCTCTACATCGCCGACGGCGACCTGCGGATCGTCGGCATCTGACGGGATCCCGCCGGTCCGCGCACGGGGCGCGGGCCGGCGACCGGCCGCTTCACTCGTCGCTACCCCGCCAGCAGCGCGCAGACGAAGTCCTCCTCGACAGCCCGCAGCCGCTCCAGCAGCGCCGGGCTGTTGCGCTGGTTGACCTGCTCGGTGACGGACACGGTGACGCTGCGCCGCCCGTCCGGGGTGCCCGCGCCGAACTGCGTGTAGCCGGCGGTGTTGCCCGTGTGCCCGTACACGACGCCGCACCGGGTGGTGTACTCGAAGATCCCCAGCCCGGCCCGGTTGGCCCCCGGGCCGGCCGGCTCGGAGGCCCCGGCGACGAAGGCCCGCTGCTCCAGGCGGGTGGCGTCGCCGATCAGCGGCCCGCCCGCGTAGGCGGCCGCGAAGGTGCTGAAGTCCCGTGGGGTGGAGACCAGCCCGCCCGAGGCCCAGGCACCCGAGGCGCCGAACCGGGTGCTGACGTCCTCCACCGGGTGGGGCGGCTCGACGGCGTAGCCGTGCAGGTAGGGCCTGGGCAACTCGAAGCCGGAGGGCAGGCTGGTCCCGTCGAGCCCGAGCGGCGCGTAGACCTCGGAGGCGAGCAGGTCCTCGTAGCGCTGCCCGGTGGCGGCCTCGGCCATCAGGGCGACGGCGATGTTGTCGGAGTTGGAGTACTGGTAGCGCGTGCCGGGGGTGAACTCCAGGTCGTCGCCCGCGACGAAGTCCAGCAGGTGCCGGGAGTCGAACACGTGGTGCGGCTCGGAGAGGATGATGTCGACGAAGTCCGGCGCCGAGCTGTAGTCCGGCAGCCCGCTGGTGTGGTTGAGCAGCTGGCGCAACGTCACCGCGCCCCAGTCGGCGGGCAGCGAGGGCAGCCGCCCGGCGACGGTGTCGTCCAGGCCGAGCAGCCCGCAGTCGACGAGCCGCAGCGCGACCGCGCCGCTGAACGCCTTCGCGGCGCTGGCGAGCCGCATGTGGTCGGCGGGCTCCGGCGGGCGGCGGGTGCCGACCTTCGACAGCCCGGCCCGCACCACCCGCACGCGGTCGCCGTCGCGCAGCACCGCGATCGCCCCGGGCGGCCCGTCCGGACGGTCGACCAGCTCCTGCAACCGGGCCCGCAGCCCCCGGCCGTCGTCCCCGTGACCGCCCCCGGCCGAGGCGGGAGCGGCGGGCACCAGCACCACCGAGGCGGTGGCGAGCAGGACGGCGAGCGCGCCCCCGGGGCGGCGGCGAGAGCGGAGCGGCACGGCGGATCCTCCGGACGACGATTCGGCGAGGGGACGGGAACGGCCCCGGCGGCAAGGAGTCACCCGCCGACGCCCCCGGGAAACGGCCCGCCCACCACCTTGACCCGCCCAGCCGAGCCCCCTGCCCGCCGTCCGGCCGCCGTCCGGCCGCGCCCCCTGCCCGCCGTCCGGCCGCCGCCCAGCCGAGCCCCCTGCCCGCCGTCCGGCCGCCGTCCGGCCGCGCCCCGCCCTGCGGACCCGACGGGTGACGTTCACGCGGGTCGCCCGCCACCACACCCGGCGCCCGGCCGCCCCCACCCGATACTGCGCGCATGACACCCACCCGCAGGACCACCCGGAACGCCCTGCTGCGCCTCGCCGCCGTCACCGCGCTCCTCGCCCTCACCGCCCCGGCCGCACCCGCCGGCGCGGAGCCGGAGGGTCACCACCACCGTCCCTGCGCCGCCTCCGCCCCGCCCGACGGCGGACCGGCCGCCGACGTCCTGCGGATCGCCGAGCAGGCCAAGGCGGAGCTGGACCTGAAGTCGGTGATCCTGCGGGTCACCGTCGACGGCCGCGAGCTCGTCACCGGCGCGCTCGGCGAGTCGATGACCGGCGTCCCGGCCGAGCCCGCGATGCACTTCCGCAACGGCAACATCGCCATCAGCTACCTGGGCACCGCACTCCTGCGGCTGGTCGACCAGGGCGTCGTCGGCCTCGACGACCCCGTCTCGCGCTGGCTGCCCGACCTCCGGGGCAGCGACCGCGAGTTCACCCTGCGCATGCTCGGCGCCTCCACCACCGGCCTCGCCGACTACGTCAAGGACCCCTCCTTCGGCCCGGCCGTCTACGCGAACCCGTTCCGCCAGTGGACGGCCGACGAACTGGTCGCCATCTCCACCCGCCAGGACCGGCTGTACGCCCCGGGCACCAACTGGAGCTACTCCCACGCGAACTTCGTCCTCCTCGGCGAGGCCCTGGAGAAGATCACCGGAACCCGTCTGGACGCTCTGCTCCAGCGCGAGGTCCTGGGCCCGCTCGGCCTGCACGAGACCCGCAACAGCTACACCCCCGACATCCCGACCCCCGTCCTGCACGCCTTCACCTCCGAACGCGGCACCTACGAGGAGTCGACCTTCTGGAATCCCTCGTGGACCACCGCCCCCGGCGCCGTGGAGACCACCGACATCTGCGACCTGGAACGATCGGCCGTCGCCATCGGCGCCGGCGAACTGCTCTCCCCGGCCTCCTACCAGCAGCTGCTGGACCCGGGGACGGTAGGACTCGGCCACCCGACCGACACGTGCCTGGCGACGATCTGCATTCCGCAGACCGAGGCCACCCACTACGGCATGGGCGTCCTCGTCGTCGGCGGCTGGATCTCCCAGCACCCGCTGTTCTTCGGCTACTCCGCCTCCCAGGACTACCTCCCCTGCGAGCACCTGGCCATCGCCGTCTCGACCACCAACGGCCCGAGCGCCCCGGCCGACCACAACGCCCACACCATCGCCCAGCGCATCGCCGCCGCCCTCGCCCCGGGCCACCCCATCCCCGACTTCGGCTGAGCCGCCGCCCCTGCTCCTCCTCGGCCGGCCCCGTTCCGGCAGGATGACCTCGTGAGCTCTCCCCGCCGGCACGTCCACCGGATCACCAAGTACGACCCAGCCGACCGCAACGAGTGGGGCCACTACACCGGGACGCTGGACTCGGCCAGCGACCACGGGCCGGTCGAGGCCGCCTACCTCGCCGCGGTCGCCGCCTTCGCCGAGGCGGACGGCGTGCGGCACCTGACCATCCGCGAGCCCCAACTCGGGCCCGGCTTCACGCATTTCGGCCTGGAACCGGCGGTCGAGGGCCACGGCCTGGCCGGGCTGTTCCCGCCCGACCTGACCGGCTACCACGACGGTGCCCGGGTGGCACTGCCCGTCGCCCTGGAACTCGTGCGGGCCATGCTGCGCGACAACGGCGCCTGGTGCCGCCTGGAGAGCGACGACGGCTTCACCGTCCACGTCGGGTACGACCAGTACCTGTACGTGGGCACGGCCGGGCCCTGCGAACGGGCCGTGGCCCGCATCCGGGCGACGGGGCTCTTCCCGGAGCCGATAGACGCTTCCCCGTACGACCACGAGCCGGACGGTCTTGACGGACAGCGCCCGGCCGACGAGGTCTTCTGGGCCCGGGTGCGCTGGTGCGCGGCGACGGGCCGGGCCGGGCTCCTGGAGGAGAAGCCCGTCGGCAACCTCTCCCACTGGCACCGGCTCGCCGACGACGACGCGATCGAGGCGGTGCGGGCGCGGCTCGCCCCGCGTGCACAACTGGCCGTGTGGCCTGCTCTTTCCCCCGACGTCGCCGCCGTCCTGGCCGGCCTCCCGGAGGAGGACCTGATCGAGCTCGTCTGGGAGGACGCCGAGGGCCGGATCACCAGCACGATCGCCGACGAGGACGACTTCGCCGCCCTGACCGTCCGCGTCGCCGGAGCCCGCGCCGCCGCGGTCCTGCCGATGTGCGTCGACGAACGCACCCCCGTGCTCACCGCCGTCCTCCCCGACCCCGACGGCGTCCTGCGCGCCCGCTGGCGCACCGACCCGGCCCCCGGCGACCGGGACTGGGCCCTGCTCAAAACCCTGAGCCCCGGCCGGCCCGTGACCGGCACCGTCACCGGAACCACCGCCTCGGGCGCCGTCCTCGTCGACATCGGCGGCTTCACGGCCACCCTGGCCGACGACGCCACCATCCCGGTCGGCCGCAGGGTCACGGCGCAGGTCCTCGACGTCGACATGGTCAGGGAACAGGTGTCCTTGTCCCTCGTTCCGACGCAGTCGGACGAAGCCTGACGGACGAACCCGTCCGGCGGTGGCAACCGCGCCACCGCCGGACGGGCTCGTCCGTGCCGTCAGCCGGTGGGCAGGGTGGTGCCGGGCAGGGTGTCCAGGGGGGCCCACTTGGGCATGCCGGGCTTGTAGGAGGTGTGGTTCACGGCGCCGTCGGCGCCGGCGGCGAAGAGGTCCACGGTGTTGGCGGAGGCGCTGAAGACAGTGGTCGGGATCCGGCCGGAGAACTTCCAGTTCCCGAGGGTCTCCCAGGCGCTCCACGGCTTGCCGTTGTTGAACCAGTAGGCGTGGTAGAGGAAGGCGTCGCGGCCGGTGGCGAACAGCTCGATCGCGTCGGTGGCCGGGTTGTAGACGGCGCTGGGGGCGCCCGCGAAGCGGTAGTCGCCGTTGATGGTGGCCCAGTTGCTCCAGTTGGTCATGCCGGGGGTGTAGTAGCGGTGGGCGATGGGGCCGTCGGCGGTGGTCACGAAGACCTCGGCGGTCTTGGTGGAGGGGTTGTAGACCAGGCTCGGGCTGCCGGTGACGGCGGCCCCGTCCAGGGGGAGCCAGTCGCTCCACGGCTTGCCGTCGTTGAACCAGTAGGTGTGGTACATCGTGCTGTTGTCGCGTCCGACCGCGAACAGCTCGATCGCGCCGGTGGCCGGGTTGTAGATCGCGCCGGGGGTGGCGTTGAACTTCCGGTCGTAGATGGTGGTCCAGTCGCTCCAGCCGGTCATGCCCGGGGTGTAGTAGGTGTGGGCGACGGGGCCGTCGGCGGTGGTGGCGAAGACCTCCGCGGTCTTCGTGTCGGGGTTGTAGACGGCGGTGGCGCTGCCGGTGAACTTCGTTGTGCCCGTGCCGGTCCAGGGGCGCCAGCCCTGGGCGTCGGCCAGGTAGTAGGTGCGCCACATGAGGCCGTCGCTGTCGACGGCGTACAGCTCGATCGCGGCGGTGGCCGGGTTGTAGAGGGCGGTGGGCGAACCCACGAACGGCTTGGTGCCGGCCGGCCGTTCGCTGATCCGCGACCAGGAACTCCAGCCCTGACCGTTGATGTTGTACGCGCCCACGACACGGCCGTCGGCGTCGACGGTGAACACCGTCGACGTCTGCTTGACCGGGTCGTACACCGCACTGGCGGTCGGCGCGACGGCGTTCGCGGCGGCGTAGCGCACCTGCTGCACCCACCCGGAGAGGTCGTCGGTGCGGGTGCCGGTGGCGCCGGTGCGGGTTTCGGTCTCGCCGAGGCAGCCGCCCTGCCAGGAGCGGGAGGCGACGGCGACGAGTTCGGCCTTGCCGTTCGTCTCGCGGATGGCGGGGGCGCCGGTGTCGCCCTTGCAGATCGCGGCGCCGCCGGTGCCGGTGACGGCGATCCCGGTCGGCTGCACGGAGTCCAGGGTGAACGCACCGGTGTGCATCGTGCCCGGGACCCACTCGTCCTTGGTGCGCCCGTAGCCGGGAACGCGCAGCTTCTCGCCGGACGTGGGTGCGGAGGCGGCGAGGGCGAGCGGCGCGACGCCCTGGACGGGCGCGGTGAGGCGGGCCAGGACGAGGTCGCGGTCGGCGCGCGGCGTGAGCGAGGCGACGTCGACGGCCTTGCCGGCGATGGTGGCGGTGGTCTTCCACTTCGGCGCGCCGGCCTTCAGCGCCTGCGGCTGGGCGGGGTCGTCGGAGAAGCAGCTCGCGGCGGTGACGACCAGGTACGGGTCCACCAGCGCGCCGGTGCAGGTACGGAAGTTGTCGCCGATGGCGAGCTTGGCGGTGTAGGCGTAGGCGCCGTCCGCGGCGGGGTCGCCGACGACGGCCCCGGCCGGGGAGAGGGTGGCCAGCGTGCCGGCGGCCACGGCCGCCGTGAGCACGGCCGCCCGCCGCGGACGGGACGAGATGGTGTGGGGCATGGAGGGGTTCCTCGAGAGGTCTCGGACGGTGACGGTTAGGGCAAGGCGGATGCGCCCGGGAGGCCCTGACGGGCCGAAGAGTCCGCCAGGGCGCAGGGCGCAGGCCGGTCAGGGAGCGGAGGGGCCGCCGTGGAAGCGGGTCCAGCCGGGGCCGCGGGGGTCGACGGACCACAGGGTGTTGTTGGTGTCGCGGACGAAGGTGGTCAGGTGTCCGTTGGCGGGGTCGGGGACGGTGTGGGGGCTGGTGTCGGTGGCGAGGACGGTGCCGGCGGGGGTGGGGATGAACGGCGTCCACTTGCCGGCGCTGTAGTCGAGCGAGTGGAGCTGGTTGTTCGGCCCGTTGACGTACACCATGACGTGGTTGTCGTCGGGGTTGACGACCGCGCCGGGGTCGGTGGCGGCGTTGGCGCCCCAGTCGCGCCACCCCGCGCCGAGCGGGTCGACGGACCACAGGTGGTTGGCGGTGTCGCGGACGAAGGTCGTGAAGTGGCCGTTGGCGGGGTCGACGACGGTGACCGGGACGGCGCCGCGGGCCAGGACGGTGCCGGAGGTGGTCGGGACGAAGGGGTCCGCCTTGCCGCTGTTGCGGTCGACCCGGTGGAGCTTGTTCTCGGGGCCGTTGACGTAGACGGCGATGTGGCCGTCGTTGGGGTTGACGATGGGGGCGGGGTCGCCGGCGGCGAGGGCGCCGAAGTCGCGCCAGCCCTCGCCCTGCGGGTCGACGGACCACAGGTGGTTGTCGGTGTCGCGGACGAAGGTGACGAGGTGCCCGTTGGCGGGATCGACGACGGTGCGGGGCACGGCGTCGGCGGCGAGCACGGTGCCGGCGCTGGTGCGGTCGAACGGCGTCCACGTGCCGGTGTTGCGGTCGTAGGACCAGAGCCAGTTGTTCTGGCCGTTGACGTACACCATGACGTGGTTGTCGGCCGGGTTGACGATCGTGGTCGGCATGGCCGCGGCGTTGGCCCCGAGATCGGTCCAGCCCTCGCCCTTGGGGTCGACGGACCACAGGTGGTTCTTGCTGTCCTGGACGAAGGTGACCAGGTGCCCGGTGGCCGGGTCGACCGCGGTGAACGGCGAGGCGCTGACCGTCGTCCCGGACGGGGTGGAGTGCTTGGTCTTGGTGATCCACTGCCCGATGTCGTCGACGCGGGTGCCGGTGGCGCCGGTGCGGGTCTCGGTCTCGCCGAGGCAGCCGCCCTGCCAGGAGCGGGAGGCGACGGCGACGAGTTCGGCCTTGCCACCCGTCTCGCGGATGGCGGGGGCGCCGGTGTCGCCCTTGCAGATCGCTGCGCCGCCGGTGCCGGTGATGCCGATCCCGGCCGGGTTCACGCTGTCGAGCGTGAAGGCACCGGTGTGGGCCTTGCCCGGGCCCCACTCGTCCTTGGTGCGGCCGAAGGCGGGCACGCGCAGCGTCTGCCCGGCGGCGGGTGCGGCGGTGGCGATCGCCAGCGGCTGCACGTTCTGCACGGGCGCGCCCAGGCGGGCCATGACGAGGTCGCGGTCCTGGCGCGGCGCCAGTTCGACGACGTCGACGGTCTTGCCGCCGACGGCGGCGGTGGTCTTCTGCTTCGGCTTCCCGGCCGCGAGGGCGGCCGGCTGCGCGGGGTCGTCGGCGAAGCAGGAGGCGGCGGTGAGCACCCAGTACTGGTCGACGAGGGCGCCGGTGCAGGCGCGGAAGGTGTCGCCGATGGTCAGCTTGGCGGTGTAGGCGTACGTGCCGTCCGCGGCCGCCTCACCGGGGACCGCGCCGGCGGGGGAGAGGGTGGTCAGCGTGCCGGCGGCCACGGCGGCGGCCAGCACGGCGGCGCGCCGCAGGCGGGCCGGGATCGGGTGGGACATGGGGAGTTTCCTCCGGGAGGTTCGTGAGATGACGGCCCGCCGGGCCGGCAGCCGTGAGACTGCCGGCCCGGCGGTGCAGGTGTGGCCGGGTCAGCCGGTGGTGGTGGCGGTGATCGCCTTGGCGCCTGCGGCGCCGCCGGGGACCTCGCCCCACTTGCTCCACTGGCCGGCGTTGTAGTCGGCGTCGAGGTTGTAGACCTTGTCGTCCTCGTTGATCGCGAAGACGTGGACGACGTTGCCCTCGGCGCTGCTGGTGACGGCCTTGAGCCGGTTGTCCCAGATCTTGTTCCAGCGGTTGCCCCAGCCGCCGGCGGCGTAGTCGGCGGTGGTGCTGTAGAGGGAGCCGTCGGAACCGATGATCATGAGGTCGGTGGTGTTGCCGCGCGCGGAGGCCGTGATGGCCTTGGCACCGGCGGCGCCGCCCGGCACCTCGCCCCACGTGGTCCACCGGCCGGCGTTGTAGTCGGCCTCGATGGTGTGGACCTTGCCGTCCTCCCCGATGCCGAAGACGTGGACGACGTTGTTGGAGGCGCTGCTGGTGACGGCCTTGAGGCGCCGGCCGTCGATGAGGTTCCAGCGCCCGGACCACTGGCCGGCCGCGTAGTCGGCGGTGGTGCTGTACAGCTTGTCGTCCGAGCCGATGATCATCACGTCGACGGTGTTCCCGCGCGCGACGGCGGTGACGGCCTTGGCACCGGCGGCGAAGCCGGGCACCTCGCCCCACTTGGTCCAGGCGCCGCCGACCTTGCCGTCGTGGTTGTACACCTTGCCGTCGGTGCCGATGGCGTAGGCGTGGACGGTGTCGCCGGTGACGGCGCTCGCGGCGGAGACGACGGCGGGGCTGCCCACCGGCGACCAGTTCTTCAGCCAGCTGCCGGCCTTGTAGTCGGCGACGGTGTCCCACAGCGTGTTGTCGGCGCCGATGATCTGCACGTGGGTACCGGACTTGACGTCCGCGGTGCGGTAGCGCAGGTCCTTCACCCAGCCGGCCAGGTCGTCGACACGCTCGGCGGTGGCGCCGGTGCGGGTCTCGGTCTCGCCGAGGCAGCCGCCCTGCCAGGAGCGGGAGGCGACGGCGACGAGTTCGGCCTTGCCGCCCGTCTCGCGGATGGCGGGGGCGCCGGTGTCGCCCTTGCAGATCGCCGCGCCGCCCTGGCCGGTGACGGCGATCCCGGCCGGCTGCACGGAGTCCAGGCTGAACACACCGGTGTGCATCGCACCCGGGACCCACTCGTCCTTGGTGCGCCCGTACCCGGGAACGCGCAGCGTCTGCCCGGCGGCGGGCGCGGCGGTGGCGAGGGCGAGCGGGGTGACGCCGTCGACCGGCGCGCTCAGGCGGGCCATGACGAGGTCGCGGTCGGCGCGCGGCGCCAGCTCGACGACGTCCGCGGCCTTGCCGCTGACGGTGGCGGTGGTCTTCCACTTCGGCGCGCCGGCCTGCAGTGCGGCAGGCTGCGCGGGGTTCTCGGCGAAGCACGAGGCGGCGGTGACGACCCAGTAGCGGTCGACGAGGGCGCCGGTGCAGGCCCGCAGGCCGTCACCGATGGCCAGCTTGGCGGTGTAGCCGTACGCGCCGTCGCCGACGGCGCCGCCGACCACGGCGCCGGCCGGCGCGGCAGGAATCACGGCGAACGCCCCGGCCGCGACGGCGGCGGCGAGGGCTGTCATCCGCGCGGTGCGCGGGGTGGTGCCAGACAAGAGCTCAGTCCTTGGGAAAGCGGGGGGTGGAGGTCAGCCGGTGACGCGCAGCTCGACGAGGACGGTCGGCTTGCCGCCAGGGAAACCCACGCCGACGGGCTCGGACGAGTTCGGGGCGATGTCCACCTTCTTTTCCTGGCCCGCCGCGACGAGCTTGGCGGTGACGGTGCGGTCCGCGGTCTGGATGCCGTACACGCTGGGGAGCTCCATGGTGAGGAAACCACTGGTGCCCGTGGTCGTGAAGCAGTAGCCGGCGTTGTCGAGGCGGGACTCGACGAAGATCTCGTTCGCTGCCTGGCAGTCGGTCGGGACGCTGAAGCCCGGGCCTTCCTTGAGACGGATGTGCCCGTCACCCTGCTTGAGGGAGATCTTGCGGTCCTTCAAGATGCGCGCGGCGCCGGGGTGCTGGAAGTCCTCGATAGCGGAGGGCATGGCTGCGGGATCTGCCGTGGTCGTGGCGGAGGTGGTGGGTGGTTGCGGGGCCGCCTGCGCGGTGGTGAGGGAAGCGAGCGCGGCGCCAGCGGCCAGGACAGCGGCGGTGCAGGCCAGGGCGGCATTGCGGGAACGGGATATCAGCAAGGTTGTTCCTTTGGATTACTGAGGCGGCACCGGTGTGCCGGGCGGGCCGCCGGTGCGAGTGACGAATGTTAGTAAAGCATGAGTAAGATGCTGGCAATCACCAGCCCATGAATCCGAGCGGATCGCACGGGATCAAAGGTTCATCAGTGCGGGCTTGATGATTTTTCTGTGATGGCAGGTGCGCCGTTTCAGTGCCCGGAGCCTCGGGATCGGAAGCGCCCAGGGGGCACGTTTTCGGGATGCCTGGCGATCGACTGTTTCGTGTCCAAAACATAACTCTGGAAGGAATTTGACTGTGAATCATCCATCGCGCTCCTGGGGAGCGCCGGGAGGTGCCGGAAGGACTGGCCGTATGTTTGGCCGGACACCGGGACTGCGTGCGGCGTGCGCGCTCCTGTTGCCGGTGACGCTCGCGGTCGGCCTGCTCGGCACGACGCCCGCATACGCTGCGGACCCCGGTCTGGGTTCGGATCTACCTTCGGTGACGGATCGCGGCCGTGTCCTAGGCCTGTGGACAATGGGCGGGCCGGGACTGAAGGAGGCCGCGGAGGCGGCGCTGGCCGGCTCCGACGAGGAGGTCCAACGCTTCCTTGAGACGGGACGTGCCGGTGCGGAGAACCAGGACGACCGCGTCGCCGCTTACCAGATGATCGCCCTCGGCGGAGCCGGTGTGCGCGAGGCCGCTACCAAGGCGCTGAGGGGCTCCACCGACGACCTGCGCGTCTTTCTGAAGGACGGCTGGAAGGCCCCGCTGGAGCAGGATCGGCGGGTGGCGGCCTACCAGGCGATTGCTGTCGGTGGGGAGACCGTCAAGGAACAGGCCGCAGCCGCCCTCAAGGGCACCCCCGAAGACGTGAAGAACTTCCTGGACAAGGGGCGGTTCGAAGCCGAGAAGACCGACAACCGCGTCCGGGTCTGGCAGGTCCTCGCCGTCGGGGGCCCAGCGACGAAGGAGGCTGCCAAGGTCGCTCTGCGCGGTACGCCCGCCGACATCGTCGAGTTCTTGGAGGTAGGCCAGTTCGTCGCCCGGGCCAGGGACCAGGAACGCGCCACGATCTCG
Source organism: Kitasatospora sp. NPDC059747 (assembly GCF_042732955.1). Lineage (NCBI taxonomy): Bacteria > Bacillati > Actinomycetota > Actinomycetes > Kitasatosporales > Streptomycetaceae > Kitasatospora > Kitasatospora sp. NPDC059747. The sequence goes on from NZ_JBHWGV010000029.1 coordinate 14,361, forward strand.
CAACTGGCTGATCAGGCAGAGCAGGCTGGCGTTCAGGCTCAGGCAGCCAAGGACGCGGCCAAGGAGGCCTCCGCCCGCGCGGTCGACGCCTCCCGCCTGGCAAAGGAGTCCGCACAGACTGCGGCCAAGGAGACCGAGGAGGCGGGCCAGGACTTGACCCGCGCCGCGCAGGCCGCCCAGCAGGCCGCCGACGCGGCCCAGGGTGCTGCTGATGCCTCGCAGCAGGCAATCGCCGCCGCTGGCGCCGCGAACCGGGCCTCGCGAACCGCGGCCAGCGCCGCGGCCCAGGCCGCGAGCGCTGCCGGCGGGGCTGCGCTTGCGGCTGCCAGTGCCCGCAAGGCAGCCAACGCAGCTTCTTCTGACGCGGGGAAGGCCTCTGAGGCTCGCCAGCGCGCGGAGGAAGCGCGCAACGCCGCCAGAGACGCCGAGCGCGCGGCGCAGGCCGCGGAGCATGCGGGTGACGCCTCGCAGGCTGCGGCCGAGGCGTCGGACGCGGCCCGTGGCGCGAGCGGTAACGCCAATGCGGCCGCGGAGTCCGCAGAGAAGGCGAGTCGTCTGGCCAAGGCGGCCGGTGCTGCCTCCACCCGGGCACAGAGCGCGGCCGAACAGGCCCGCCGCCACGCAAAGGAAGCCGACCGGGCTGCGAACGCTTCCGCCGCCCTGGCCCGCCAGTCGGCCCAGGCCGCTTACCAGGCCCGTGACGCTGCCCGTTCCGCTGCGAACCACGCCAACGCCGCTGCCACGGCCGCCGACAACGCCGCTCAGCATGCGGGCGAATCCGCCGGTGCAGCCGCCGAAGCCGGCCGGCAGGCCGAGGAAGCGCGCAAGGCCGCGAACACGGCCAGCGAGACGGTCAAGACCGCCGCTGGCGTGTACGAGCTGGCCCGTCGGACCGAGGCTGAGGACCTCGCGGCTCGCACTGCCGCCGCCGTCGAGGTGGCCCGGGATATAAAGAGCGCCGACGACCAGGTCACTGTTGGCCTCGGTACCGTCCTCGAGGACTGGCAGGCCCAGGAGCAGGAGGCCGCCGCCCTGACGGAAGAGGCCGCCCGCCCCGACGCCGACCCCAAGGTCGTAGCCGCCAAGGGTCGCAAGGTAGCGCTCCAGATAGTGAAGAGCGGCGGCCCCTGGAGCCAGGAAGCCGCTGGCATGGCCCTCGCCGGCCCCGACCAGACCGTGGTGGACTGGGCGCGCACCGGCCGGAAGAAGGCCGAAGAGGATGATCTGCGCCAGAGCGTCCAGGAACTCGCCGAGGACAGCCCCGATGAGGCCGTGCGCACCGCCGCCGCCGCGGCGCTGAAGGGCGACGCCACGCAGATCAAGGCCTTCTATACCACTGGCCGCCTTGAGGCCATGGTCACCGACGACCGGGTCCGTGCATACCAGCAGATCGCCACTGGCGGCCCCAGCGTCAAGGAAGCCGCTGACAAGGCCCTGCGCAGTGGCTCGCCCAAGGCCGTGGCTGCGTTTCTGCAGGTCGGCCAGCATAGTGCCCGCTGGACCGACGAACGTGTCGAGGCCTACCAGCAGATCGCCGTCGGTGGCCCCGAGACACAAGCCGCCGCGAAGATTGCGCTGGCAGGCACGCCCGAGATGGTCCACGACTTCCTGGCCACTGGTCGCCACATGGCCGACCGTAAGGACCAACTCGCCGCCACCCACACCGCCCAGATGCAACGGCTGATTGCCGAGGCGTCCCAGACCGCCGCGAAGGCCCAACAGAACGCCTGGGAGGCCACTGAAGCCGCTGCCACGGCGGCCGGCGCCGCAGGTGATGCCAATACCGCCCGTGACCAGGCGCGTGCATCCGCCAGCCAAGCCGCCGCTTTCGCCGCCGATGCGGGCAAGTCCGCCCAGGAAGCGGAGGGTTCTGCTACCCGCGCGGCCAAGTCCGCCGCCGCCGCGCGTGACGCCTTCCAGGCTGCCACCCGCGATGCCGGCCAGGCTACCGCCTCTGCCGCCCGTGCCCGTGTCTCGGCGAACCAGGCCCGCTGGTCTGCCGAATCGGCCCGCGAAGCCGCCGCAGATGCCTACAGTTCCGCAGTCGCTGCCGGCAAGGACGCTGGTGCGGCGCGGCAGGCCGCTGACGAGGCCTGGACTATCACCGCCAGCAAGGAGAATCAGGAACGCCAAGCCGTTCTCAAGGAATTCGAGGCCCAAATCCAAGCCGAGGTCAAGCGGATCGAGGATCAGCTCAGGGCCGAATACGATGCGCTAATCCAGGAACGGAACCTCGCCGAGCGCCGGAACCGAATTATCGGTTGTCATAAGCTGCCCGCTCTGTCCGCCTGCTCGCCCGACAAGCGAGGCGTCTTCGGAAACCCCGTGCTGGACGATCTCGTGGTGATCGGAAACACGCGTGAAGTGAAGGAGATCATCGAACTCGGCAAGGCTCTCACGGGCCTGCAGAGCTACGAGGAGTGTCGCAAGCATAAAATCATCCTCTCCTGCGCCGATGTCGCCATGACTGTCATCCCTCAGGCCAAGGTAGCCAAGCTCGCACAGGTCGTCAAAAAGGCCAAGGACGTCGAGGAAGTAGCCAAGCAGGCTTCGCGATTCAGTAGATTCTCCGGGGTTAAAATTGACGCGACACACGTGAGTGAAATGACGAAGAATGGCGTCAAGTTCAATCGTGATGACCTGATCGCGACAGTGCGGACCGCTGATGGCAAAGTCGTGTTTTTGGAGTCGGGAAGCACCAGTGCAGGTCTAGCGCACGTCATGAAGCACGCTGGAGAATTCGAGAGGGCTGGAATATCCGAGACCGATATTCCTGATTTCTTGATAAAGGCTGTCACTGAGGGTAAGATTGTGGGATACCAGCGCGGAGCAGGGCGACCGATTTATGAGCTTCCCTATAAGGGGAGGATTCAAAAGGTGGCGGTAACGGTTGGGAGCAATGGATATATTGTGGGTGCAAATATGAGGGGAACTGGGCTGTGAATGGCTTGGTCAAGCCGCGTGTGATACGTGTACTTGCGGACTATGATTGCTATCCCCTGTGGCTGACTGGCGAACATTCAGGCGACCTATCTCCGGGCGACCCGATGCTCGGCTTGACGTCAGAATTGATAGAAAGTCTGGAGGCCTGGTCGGCGGAATTTGACGACACATTGTGTCGTGAAGATCCGGCGTCGTCTGGGTTTCCGTCGAAGGAATCTGAGGAAAGGTTTTACGAGGTCGGCTATGCGCTTTCCCGGCAGTTGGCGGGAGAGCTCGGTCGGGGCTGGAAGGTGAGTTATTTTGATCTTCGCGCTGGCGGCGACGTAGAGATTTCGTAACTCAACTAATCCCATGTGGCTGGCGTGAAGCTGATGACCGGCTGTCCATGGATCCGGTTGTCTGTGCTTCAGGCGCTGTCGGCGAAGGTCGTCGGCAGCGCCTGAAGCCATTCCATCCAGCGTCGGCTCCCGCTGTTGGCGATGGTCCATCTTCGTCGCACGTTCTTCCGTGCATCGGTGCCCGGCCGGACGAATGGTGGCAGGGTGTGACGCACCGGCTGGAAAGCGTCCTAGTACAGATATTCGGGGGCGGTCCGGGCTTCTCAACTCCCCTCGGGCGGTGCCAGATTGACTGCCTTCCGGCGGCTGGGGGTCTCGTCCCGGCCGGCCGGGGTCCTGGTCGTCGTCGAATGGGGAGACATGACTGCACCTGCCGTGACCGCCGCGCCCGTTCACCGTGCCGGGCGGGCTCCCGGGGCGGTTCCGTTGCTCGGGCACGTTCCGGCGCTGTTCCGTGATCCGCTGCCGTTCCTGCGCTCGCTGCCCGCGCACGGGGACCTCGTCGAGCTGCGGCTCGGGCCGCAGCGGGCGGTGATGGTGTGCACGCCGGAGCTGTTCCAGCACGTGCTCACCGACAGCCGGCACTTCGACAAGGGCGGGCCGCTCTTCGACAAGCTGCGGCCCTTCCTCGGGGACGGGCTGGGCTCCACGCCGCACGACGTGCACCGGCGCCAGCGCCGTCAACTCCAGCCCGCCTTCCGGGCGGAGGCCTTCGGGCGGTACCTGGGGGTGATGCTGGAGGAGGCCCTCGCCACCGCGGGCGGCTGGTCGGACGGCGCCGTGATCGACGTCGAGCGGCACACCTACCCGCTGATCGCCCGCATCATCACCCGCACGATGTTCTCCGCGGACGGCTCCTCCGCCGCGGTGGCCCGCATCGCCGCCGTCTACCCGGACTTCCACGCAGGCATCGGCCGGCAGATGCGCTACCCGTTCACCCTGCTCGACCGGCTGCCGACACCGGGCAACCGCCGCTTCCGCCACGCCTGCCGCACGGTGAGCCGGGAGGTCGACGGCGCCGTCGCCGCCCGCCGGAGCGCCGGCGACGGCACGCAGGACGACCTCCTGGCCCTCATGATCGGCGAGGGGCTGACCGACCGCGAGATGCGCGACCAGGTCGTCACCATGCTCACCGGCGGCATCGGCACCTCCGCCTCCGCACTCGGCTGGGCCCTGCACTTCCTGTCCCGGGACGAGGAGTTGGCCGACGCCGTCGCCCGCGAGGCCCGCGCCGTCCTGCCCGTGCGCGCCGACACCCGCGCGCTCACCCCCGCCGACGTCGCCCGCCTCGACCTCGCCCACCGCGTGGTGGCCGAGACGCTGCGCTACTACCCGAGCGCCTGGTTCTACAGCCGCACCGTCACCGCACCCGTCGAACTCGCCGGCGAGCACCTCACCCCCGGCACCCCCGTCCTGCTCTCCCCGTACCTCCTCCACCACCGCCCCGACCTCTACCCCGACCCCGAACGCTTCGACCCCGGCCGCTGGTCGCCCGAACGCCGCGCCGAACTCCCGCGCCAGGCCTACGTCCCCTTCGGCTACGGCGCCCGCAAGTGCATCGGCGACGTCTACGCCCTCACCGAGATCACCCTGGCCCTCGCCGTCATCGCCTCCCGCTGGCACCTGCGGCCGCGGCCCGGACCCGTCCTGCCGCACCTGGTCGAACCCCGCCCCTGGACCGTGATCCACCCGGCCCCGCTGCGCCTGCGCCTGAGCGCCAGACACTCCTGAACCAGGCCGCAGCGGACCGTCCGAAGGAGACCGACACGGCATGACTCCCGTCCTTCCCGTCCCGCGCGACCTGCGCCTCCTGCCCGACCCCGGCCACGTCCTGTACCGCCTGCCGCCCCGCATGTCCCCCCACCGCCAGGAACTGGAGCGCCTCATCCTGGCGTGGGCCGACCGCTACGGCCTGGTCGACGGCCCGCGCGCCCGCCAGCGCCTCGCCGACACCCACCTCGGCGAACTCATCGCCCGCTGCTACCCGCACCTGCGCGCCGAGCGCCTCGCCCCCCTCGCCGGCTGGTTCACCTGGGCCTTCGTCATCGACGACCTCTACGACGGCCGCGAGTGCGCCAAGGCCGCACGGGCCGCCGGCCACACCCGCACCACCCTGCGGATGCTCGCCACCCTCCCGATGATCCCTGACGGATCGTCGGCGCGGGGAAACCGGCGGACCGCCCGCGCCCGCAGCATGCCCCCGCTCGCCGCCGAACTCGCCGAGGTGTGGCGCCGCCTGGCCGGCCGCCAGAGCCTCCAGTGGCAGCTGCGGTTCATCGGCCACATGGGCCAGTTCCTCGACGCCTTCCGCTACGAGGCGGCCAACCGCGAGCGCCGGCACGTCCCCGCCCTCAGCGGCTACACCCAGCTGCGCCGCGCCTCCGGCGGCATCACCCCCTCCCTGGACCTGCTGGAGTACGCGGCCGGCCAGGAGGTCCCGGCGCTGCTCCACGAGTCCGAGCAGCTGCGCACGATGGTCAACAAGGCGGCCGACGTGGTCGTCTGGGTGAACGACGTCCTGTCGCTGCGCAAGGAGCTCGCCGTCGGGGAGGTCACCAACGGCGTGCTGGCGGTGGGCCGCGAGCTGGGCTGCGGGATGCAGGACGCGATCGACCACGTGTACCGCAAGGTCGCCCGGGACGTCGCGGTCTTCCTGCGCGCCGAGGAGTCGCTCACCGCGCTGTGCGGCAGCTGGCACGGGCTGGGCGAGGCCGACCGGGCCGCCGTCGGCACGTTCACCGACGGACTGAAGGCGTGGATGCGCGGCAACCTGGAGTGGGGCTGCAACTCCCGCCGGTACCTGGAGGCCGACACCCTGCGCCTGACGGGACGCCCGGCCCTGCCGGGGCGGGGGGCCCTGCCGAGCCGGCTGCCCCCGGCCTGAGCCCGGTCCACCCACCCCCAAGCAGCCCTATGATCAGGGCAAAAATTTACTTTTCAACCTTAACATCTATGCCTACATGCACGATTTGATCTACGAATCGCAGGTATGTCAGGGTGACTTCGGCACGCCGTTACCGGAAGGTAACTCGGCGTGCCGTTGTCGCGCGCGGACGCCCCGGGGGAGTGACCCGGCGCCGCGCGGCGCAGCCGGAGACCGCACCCGGGGGAATCTCGTGCGGGCCGGCTCCCGACCTGGAAAACCTGGACGATCTGTTGAGCGGGGAATGGCAATGGGCAATCGCGGCATCGATGTGACGAGCCTGCAGAGCGAACTCGAAGAGCTGTGGCTGCGCCGCGACGAGGTGTCGCTGCAGTCCGCCGAGGCGGTGGCGGCCGTCGACGCCGCGATCGGCCTGCTCGACACCGGCCGCGCGCGCGTGGCCGAGCCGGTGGGCGGCGAGTTCGTCGTGCACGAGTGGCTGAAGAACGCGATCCTGCTGCTCTACAAGCAGGCCTCGCCGCAGCCCTCGCAGTTCGGCCCGTTCCACTGCGCCGACAAGATCCCGCTGAAGAGCACGATCGACGGGGTCCAGGTGTCGCCGGGCGCGGTGATCCGGCGCGGCAGCTTCCAGGAGCCCGGCGTGGTGGTGATGCCCAGCCACATCGGCATCGGCTCCTACGTCGGCGAGGGCACCCTGGTCGACTCCTGGGTCGGCATCGGCTCCTGCGCCCAGATCGGCCGCAACGTCCACCTGTCCGGGGGCGTCGGGCTCGGCGGCATGATCGAACCCCCGATGGCCAAGCCCGTGGTGATCGAGGACGACGCCTTCATCGGCGCCCGCTCGATGGTCTACAGCGGCGCCCGGGTCGGCGAGGGCGCGCTGCTGGGCGCCGGTGCCCTGCTGACCGACACGATCCCCGTCATCGACGCCGCCACCGGCGAGGAGCTGAGCCGCGGCGAGGTGCCGCCGTGGACGGTCGCCGTCCCGGGCAGCCGCCCGCGCGAGTTCGCCGGCGGCACCTTCGGACTGCCCTGCCTGCTGGTGATCAAGCACCTGAAGAAGGGCGAGCGCCACGACAAGGCCAAGCTCAACGACGCCGTGCGCACCCAGCCGCCCGCCGCGCTCAGCCTCTGACCGCTCAGCCTCCGAAGACCTCCAGCCGACCCACTCCGCAAGGACGAAGCCCACCCATGCCCGTCACCGGCATCAGCCCGCTCCTGCTCCGTCACCCCGAACTCCTCGAACTCGAAGCCAGGTTGACCGCCTTCCTGGACACCCACCTGCCCGCACCCGTCCGCGAGGGCGACCCCCGCCCCGACTGGCTCGCCCTGCGTGCCAAGGCTGCCGCCGCCGGACTCACCGGCATCGACATCGAAGCCCCGCACGAACCGGGCGGCGCGACCGGACGCGTGGCCCAGGGCATGGCCATGTTCCTCGCCGGGCAGCGCGACTGCGACGCCCGCGAGATCTTCAGCACCGGCCACGCCGCGATGCCGCTGCGCCACGGCTCGCCCGCGCTCGTGCGCGACACCCGCGAACAGGTCGTCGGCGCGGGCAAGCTGGCCGGCATCGCCTCCAGCGAGCCGCACTCGGGCTCGGACCTGCGGGGCTTCCGGACCGTCCTGGTCGACCACGGCGACCACTACACGCTCTCCGGCTCCAAGGGCCTGATCAGCCGGGTCGAGGAGGCGTACGGCTTCGTCGTCTTCGCCAAACTCGTCGACCGCGCCGACCTGGAGAGCACCGACCTGCGCGACGTGCCGCTGTCCGCCGTGTGGGTCCCGATGGACGCCGCCGGGGTGCTCACCGACACCACCGACCCGATGGGCATGCGCGGCTGGAGCTTCGGCCACCTGCACTTCGTCGACGTCCGCCTGGACAAGGACCGCCTGCTCGGCGCCCCCGGCGACGGCCGCCGGATCTTCGACGCGCACTTCTCCGCCTGGCGCCTGATGATGTCCCTGGTCTGCCTGGGCGCGGCCGCCGCCGCGATCCAGGAGTCCGCGGCCCGCACCCGCGCCCGCACCGTCGCCCGGATGCCGCTCGCCGCGATCCCCTCCGTCGCCGCCCGCCTGGGCACCGCCGCCGCCCAGGTCGAGGCCGCCACCGCGTGGTGCTTCGCCCTGCTGGAGCGCATCGACCAGGGCGAGACCGACGTCGCCGCCTGCTCCGCCGCCAAGGCCCTGGCCACCGACACCGCCTACCGAGCCGTCGACCTCGCCCTCCAACTGCACGGCAGCGAGGGCTACACCAAGCAGACCCCCCAGGAGAAGCGCCTGCGCGACATCCGCGGGCTGCGCATCGCCGACGGACCCAACGACACGCTCTACAGCGTGCTCGCCCACTCCCTGCTCACCGACGAGCACCACACCGTCGACGCGCGCCCCCTCGCCCACCACTGACCCGAGGCGCAGAACACATGCCGACCACCCCGCCCTTCCGCACCGAAGTCGTCGACATCCTCGACGAGTTGGCCACCGACCCCGCCCGCCCGGTCCTGCTCCACCACGGACGCGTCACCACCGCCGGGCAGCTGCGCGACCTCACCCACCGGCTCGCCCGCGCCCTGCGCGCCCGCGGCGTCGACCGCCACCACACCGTCACCCTGCTGACCGGTAACCGGCCCGAGGCGATCGCCGCGCGCTACGCCGCCAACCTGGTCGGCTGCCGCACCGACCAGCTCTACACCCGGCTGCCGGCCGACACCCAGGCCGCCATGGTCCGCGACGTCGAGACCCACACGCTGATCGTCGACCCCGAACACGCCGAGCGCGCCGCCGCGATCACCGCGCGGACCCCCGTCGAGGCCGTCCTCGTCCTGGGCGAAGGCCCCGGCGAAGGCCTCGGCGAAGGCTCCGGCGAGCGCCCCGGCGAAAGCGCGGCCGAAAGCGCGACCGGGAGCACCGACCTGCTGGCCCTCGCCGCCGCCGAGAGCGCCGAACCGTTCACCAGCCGCGCCCGCCCCGACGACGTGCGCACCATCCGCCACTCCGGCGGCACCACCGGCCACTCCAAGGGCATCTGCGTCACCTACGGACAGGTCCGCCGCTTCGGCCCCGACCTGCCCGCCGACGACCCGGCCGGCCCGCCGCGCCTGCTGGTGTGCACCACCATCGCCCACGCCGCCGGCCAGCTGACCGACAAGGTGCTGCGGGCCGGCGGCAGCGCGGTGCTCCTCGACGGCTTCGAGCCGGCCGCCGTCCTCGCCGCCATCGAGCACGAACGCATCACCGACGTCTTCCTGATGCCCCCGCTGCTCTACCAACTGCTGGACCACCCGGACTCCGCGCACACCGACACCACCAGCCTGCGCCGCCTCACCTACGGCGGCTGCCAGGCCTCACCGGCCCGCCTGACCGACGCGCTGCGCCGCTTCGGCCCGGTCCTCGTCCAGCTGTACGGGCAGCACGAGGCGGGCATCGTCAGCGTCCTGGACACCGGCGACCACGACCCGGCCCGCCCGCACCTGCTGCACTCGGTGGGCCGGATCGCCCCCGGCTACCGGGTCGCGATCCGCGACGAGCAGGGCCGCGACCTGCCGGCCGGCCGGCACGGCGAGGTGTGCATCGCCTCCGACAGCCTGATGCGGGGCTATTGGAAGCAGCCCGACCTGACCGCCGCCGCCCTCAGGGACGGCTGGCTGCACAGCGGCGACGTCGGCCACCTGGACGACGAGGGCTACCTCTACATCGTCGACCGGCTGAAGGACCTCATCAACACCGGCGCCGGCCACGTCTACACCTCCGAGGTGGAGGACATCCTCAACTCCCACCCCCGGGTGCACCAGAGCGCGGTCTTCGGCGCCCCCGACGCCAACCGGATCGAACGCGTCCACGCCGTCGTCGTCCCCGTGCCCGGCAGCCGCCCCGACCCGCAGGAGCTGCGCGCCCTGGTGCGCACCCGTCGTGGCCCGCTGCACGAGCCGGCCCACGTCACCTTCCTGACCGAGCTGCCGCTCACCGACGCGGGCAAGCCCGACAAGAAGCTCCTGCGCGCGCAGGCGGCCGCAGCCCGGTGACGTGGCGTGGTGGCGCGGCGCGGGTCAGTACCCGATGATCCGCAGGCTGCCGTTGCCGGCGACGTAGAAGGTGTGGGCGTCGGGCCCGACCGCCAGGCCCGTCACGTAGGCGAGGCCGCCGACGCCCTCGCCGGGGACGGGGGCGCCGGCGGCGGTGTCGACGGAGAGGACCGCCGACTGCTGGGCGATGGCGTAGAGCCGGGTGCCGTCCGCGCTCACCGACGGGTTCTCCAGCCGCTGGCCGGGGGCGATGTTCGTGGTCGCGGTGACGGTGTCGGTGGCGGTGTCGACGGTGTAGCCCGTGCCGGTGTCGCCCACCCCGTACAGGCGGGTGCCGTCGGGGGAGAGGGCCAGCGCGACGACGGTGCCGGCGGTGGCGGCGACGGTCCCGGCCACGGCCGGGGGCTCGGCGCCGGTGTCCAGGTGGACCAGGCCCTCGTCGGTGCCGACGTACGCGTCGTCGCCGCAGGCCCGTGCCACGACCGACCCCAGGTAGTGGCCGGGCACCGGCACGGCGGCGGTGTACGCCTGCTGCTGCGGCGAGAACTCCAGGACGCGGGCGCCCTCCTGGGGCGGACGGTGGAAGGCCGCGGGTCCGTCCTGGGTGACGTAGACCCGCGACCCGTCCGGGCTCACCGCCAGCGAGCCGAGGCCCCCGGGGCTGGTGCCGTCGGGGCGCGGCTGGTCGGGGGCGTCCGTGCTGGAGACCAGGGTGTCGGTGGCCGTGTCGACGGTGCCCAGCACGGACAGCGGCACCTTGCGGCTCGTCCCGAACAGCACGTAGGCGCGCGAGCCGTCCGGACTGAGCGTCACCGGCCCGGCGTCGGCCCCGAACCCGGTGGTCAGCGTCACCGTGGCGGTGACGGCCCCGCTCTGGGTGTCGACCACCTTCAGCCTGGCGCCGTGCGTGCCGTCCTTGACCGAGACGTACGCCTTGCGCCCGTCCGGAGTGACCGCCACCGAGACCGGCGACGTACCCAGCTCGACGGTCCGCGGCACACCCCGCACCGGCCCGCCGGAGCCGTCGTCCGTCCCGTCCGCCCCCGCGCTACCGGCCCCGGCCACCACCAGCGCCCCCGCCGCGGCCAGAGCACCCACCCAACGCACCTTCGCCATCCGAGACTTCACGAAACCCTCCCCAAGTCCACACCACGAGGGGCAAACGCTACGGGACCAACCCGCCGGACAGGGCCCGGTTCTCGGCCATCCTCCGCGCTTGCTGCCCCCCCGGCCGTGTCACCCCTGGTCAATCGACGTTGAGCGCGCGCAAGGGCGCTGATAGCGTCCGCATGCGCGCGGCCGTTCGGCCCCGAAGCGCTCCATGGGGGGAACCATGAGCACCCGGCCGGCGAAGCATGCGCACAACTCATCGACTCGTAGGAGGAATTGACCCATGGCCGTGGCCTGCCCCCAGTGTGCCGCACCGGACGAGTGCGTCCCCGTGCCGCAAGCCCTGGCGGACGTCCGCCTCGACGGGGGAGTGCGGGCGCTGCTGGCCCCGCCGCCCGAGCCGGGGTCGGTCCGCATCCGCATGCACACCGCCGCGATCGTGCTCTTCTCCATCGCCGGGGCCCTCTGCCTGCTCGGCCTCGTCTCCCTGGCGAATTCCACCGAGAACATGGACGGGTACTCGACCGCCTACCAGCTGGGCCGCCGCGTCGGTGTGTTCCTCCTGCCCGGGATCCTGGCGGCCATCGGCCTCGTCGTGCACACCAAGAGCCGCGACAAGCGCACCCGGGCCGCCGAACAGGGCCTGCCGGAGCGGCAGGCGCTGTGGCAGCGCCACATGCGGGTGTGGCAGGCCGGCTGGCTGTGCCGGCGCTGCTGGGTGGCGTTCTTCCCGGCCGGATCGGTGCGCCCGGACGCCCCCGCCTCGGCCGCGATCCCCCTCGCCCACTTCCCGTCCTGGGTCATGGCCGGCGTCGGGCCCCTCACCGTCCCCGGGCAGGCGCAGGGCTGACGCGGCGTCCGGGTAGCATCCGGGGCATGACGATGACCCAGCGGGTGTGCCTCGCGACGTTCAACGTGCTGCACGGCAGGCCGGTCGGGGCGGACGGCCGCCCGGCGTCCATGCGGGACATGCCCGCTCCCGAGCGGCCGCTGTGCGAGGCCGTCGCTGCGCTGGACGCCGACGTCGTGGCGCTGCAGGAGGTCGACCGGCTTCAGGAGCGCTCCGGCGGCGTCGACCAGGCCGGCGCGGTCGCCCGCGCGGTGGCGGCCGCTCACTGGCGCTACGCCTCCGCGCTCCACGGCCACGCCGTCCTCGGGCGGGGCTGGCTCCTCGACCCGTCCCGCCCCGGGCTGCGCGTGTACGGGCCCGACGACGCGGGCCCGGACAACGGCAGCCCCTCGCACGGCGTAGCACTGCTGTCGCGCCTGCCGGTGCGCGTGTGGCGGGCCGCCCGCCTCGCGCCGGCCCCGGTCGCGGTGCCGCTGCGCATACCCGGCAAGCAGGGCCTCGTCTGGTCCCGCGACCGGCCGCGCGCCGCGCTGGCGGCGGTCGTCGAGGGACGGCGGGGGCCGTTCACGGTGGTGGCCGCGCACCTGTCGACCGTCCCCGGGCAGAACGTGCGCCAGCTGCTGTTCCTGCGCCGCTGGATCGCCGGTCTGCCGCGCCCGCACGTCCTGCTCGGCGACCTCAACCTGGTCGGCGCCATCCCGCGCACCGTCCTGAGCGCCGCCGAACTGCTCGCCGCACCGCGCGACTCCGCTGGACGGAACGGTGCCTGGCGCGACGCCGTCCGCGCGCGGACCTACCCCTCGCACCGCCCGCTGGTGCAGTTCGACCACATCCTGACCAGCGGCGTGGCCGGCACCCCGTACGGCCACGCCTCCCGCAGCGAGGTGTCCGACCACCGGCCCCTGACGGTCGAACTGCCCCTGTGAATCAGCCCAGCAGCGCCCGCGCCCGGTCGGCCAGGCCGTCGGCGCCGCAGCGGGTGGCCAGCTCCAGCCCGCGCGCGAGCGCGTCGCGCGCGCCCGACCCGGTGCCCAGCGTCTCGCCCAGGTCGACCAGCGCCACCGCGTGCTCGTAGCGGGCGGGGGAGCGCTCCAGGTGCCGCACGGCCTGCGCCAGCAGCTCGGCGGCGTCCGCCCGTTCGTGCACCGAGGCGCCGAGCCGCAGCGCGCTGCCGATCGCCGAGTCCGTGCCCGACTCCCTGGCCCGGCGCACCGCCTCCCCGGCCAGCGCGCGGGCCCGCTCCGGTTCGTCGCCCGCCACCGCGCGGGCCAGGTGGGCGAGCCACGGCGCCCACACCGTGTTGCGCCACCCGCGCGCGTCCAGGGCCGCGCCGGCGGCAGCCAGCGCCTGTGCCGCCCCCGGCGCGTCGCCCCGGGCCAGCAGCAGCCGGCCGTACAGCGTCGGCGCGTCGGGCAGGACCATCACACTCGGGTACGGCGGGCCGAAGCCGTGCTCGTGCGCGAGCTCCAGGGCCTCGGCCAGCCGCCCGCGCGCGGCCAGCGTCTCGGCCAGCGCCCCGACCGCGTCCCAGTGCAGCGGGATCCCCGGGCCGATCCGCCCGGCGATGCGCAGCGCCCGGCGCAGGTGGTCCTCCGCCTCGGCGAGGGCGCCGCAGCGGAAGCGGAGCATGCCGGTCAGCAGGTGGGCGAAGCCGAGGTGGCCGCCGCTCCACCCGGCGACCTCGTAGGCGCGCACCGCCTCGGTGAACAGCTCCTCGGCCCGGTCGACGCGGTCGGCGTACAGGTAGCTGATGCCGAGGATGCCGGGCAGTTCGAAGCCCCAGGTGGTGTTGGTCCAGCCCAGGCTGGAGGGCAGGCGGCCGTGCGGCAGCGCGGACTCGGCCAGGGCCAGCGCCCGCTCCCGGTCGGCGCCGCGCAGCGTCAGGTCCCAGCAGCGCAGCACGGCCACCGCGTGGGCCAGGCCGTCCTGTTCGAACAGCGACCGCTCGTCGGTGCCGGCATCGCTGTCGGTGTCCACGTCGGCGTCGGCGTCGGTGAAGGCCAGGCCGACCGTGTCGAGCATCCGCGCGAACTCCGCGAGCCGCTTGGAGCGCCCCGGCCCGTCCTCGTCCACGGACTGGAACACGGCGAACATGAAGTGCGCGACCTCCAGACGCAGCCGCCCCGGCCCCGGCGAGGTCCGCGCGGCCTCCTCCGCGCACACCGCGGCGGCCTCGTCGAGCCGGTTGCTGTGGGCCAGGGCCTGGGCGAGGCGGAACGTCGCGTCCACCCGCGTCCCGGGGTCCAGCCCGTCCGGCTCGGCGAGCGCCAGGCCCAGCTGGTTGACGGTGGTCGCCGGATCGGTGAGCAGGGCCGAGCAGCCGAGCTCGTAGAGCACCGTGGCCCGGTCCTCGTCGGCGGGCGGCTCGCTGATGGCCCGGCGCAGACAGCGCTGGGCGGCCTCCGGCGCGCCGATGGCCAGGTGCTCGCGGGCCGCGCGGCGCAGCTTGGCCACGATGGCGCCGTCGCCCTCGGGCAGCAGCTCCAGCAGGTGCCGGGAGGCCGCCAGCAGGCCGAGGCCCGCGTTCTCCACCTCGACGGCGGCCACCCCGTGCATCCCGGTGCGGGTGGCCGGCGGCATGGACTGGTAGAGCGAGGTCGCCACCAGCGGATGGACGAACTCCAGCCGCCCGCCCGGCGTGCCGGTCAGCACCCGGTGCCGGCGCAGCTCCCGCACCGATCCGGCGGCGGTGTCCGGGCTCTGGGCGCAGATCGCGGCGGCGAGCTCCGGGCGGATGTCGGTGCCGAGCATCGACGCCGCCCAGGCGAAGCGCAGCGTGGTGGGGCCGAGCTTGTCCAGCCAGTGCCGCAAGGTCATCCCCCGGGCGTTGGCGGCGAGTTCGCGCAGCTGCGCGCTGTTCTCGCCGACCGGGTCGAGCTGCTGGTCGAGGACCTCGCGCAGCAGGGCGGTGGTCTCGTACGGGTTCCCGGCGGTGACCGACCAGACGTCACGGCAGAAGGCGTCCTCCGCCCCGTCGCCCAGGGCCTCGCGCACCAGGTGCGCGACCGAGGCGGGCCGCAGCGGCCGCAGCCGGTGGCACCGGTCGGCCGCGGCGGCCAGCGCGCGCTCCAGGGCGAGGACACCGTCGGGGAACTCGTCACGGCAGGCCAGGACCAGCAGCGCGGGCAGCTCACGGGCGCGCACCGCCACACCCGCCAGCCAGCCCAGCGACTCCGGGTCCGCCCAGTGCAGGTCGTCGACGATCACCGCCACCGGCGGGCGCAGCTGGACGAGCCGGGTGAGCACGAAGTCCAGCCCGTCGCGCACCCCCTGCGGGTCGAGCTGCCCGCCGGGCCGCAACAGCCCCACCGCCGGGCCCACGATGTCCTCCCACGGCCCCAGCACCCGCGCCCGCTCCCCGTCGGACAGGCCCGCCAGCACCGGCTGCACCAGCTGGCGCACCACGTGGAACGGCTCGTGGCGCCGCTGCTCCCCGCCCCGGGCGAACAGCACGGTGCAGCCCGCGCCCGCCGCCTCGCGCCGGACCTCGGTCAGCACCGCGGTCTTGCCCAGTCCGGCCGCGCCGGTGTACAGCAGCACCTCCCCCGAAGCGCTCCCGCCGGGCCCGCAGTTGCCGCTCCCGTCCCCGGGCCGGGCGAGCGCCCCGATCGCCTGCCCGGCGGACCGCAGCTCGGCCTCGCGCTCGTGCAGCCGGGCCCCCGGCCCGCCGTCCCCGCCACCGTCCCCCGCAGCGGGCAGTCCTTCGGCCACCGTCATCTCCAATTCATGCTGCTAAGGCCATTGTTGACGAGCTGTTAGAGGCTACTGCCGAACGCGCCGCTCCGGTTGTGCCCTTGACAGTGCGGCGACCCTGCGGCCGGTGTCCCGGGGGCCGGTCTCCTTGCGGCCGGTGTCCCGGCGCCGCACACCGGAGCCGGGACGCCCCACCGCCGGGCGCCGGGGGGGGGGGGGCCCCCCCCCCCCGCGCGCGCCCGGGCGGGGGGGGGGGGGGGGGGCCGGCGGGC
>NZ_JBHWGV010000029.1:30479-35432 GCF_042732955.1 Kitasatospora sp. NPDC059747
CCTCGTTGGTTTCTGCGTGTTGTTTGTTTTCCTCTGGGTGTGTTCGCCCCCCCCCCCCCCCCCCCTCTCCCCCACCCCACTCGGGCCGCCCCCCCCCCCCGGCCCGCCCGGACCTGCGGCCGACACGTTCGAGTGGTCATGGGGGCATCCGCGGTTGACGTCCCTCCGGCGTCCGCAGATTTCGAAGCATCAGTTCCCTTCCGCAGCACTCACCTCGCTGCTCTCCGCCCCACTGGAGGAACGATGCGCAAACTCTGGGCCACGGCGCTCGCGGCCGTGCTGAGCGTGGCACCCTTCGCCGTCGCCCCGACGGCCGCAGCGCCGGTCCCGACGCCGACGCCGGCCCCGGCCGCGGCCCCGGCCGCGGCGCCGGCCGGTGCCGCCCTGGCCCTCACCCCGCCCATGGGCTGGAACGACTGGAACGCCTTCCGCTGCGAGGTCGGCGAGCAGCTCGTCGAGCGGACCGTCGACACGATCGTCGCCACCGGCCTGAAGGCGGCCGGCTACGAGTACGTCAACATCGACGACTGCTGGATGACCCACGAGCGCAGCCCCGACGGGCACCTCGTGCCGGACCCGGTCAAGTTCCCGCACGGCATCGCGGGCGTGGCCGACTACGTCCACGCCAGGGGCCTCAAACTCGGCATCTACGAGAGCGCCGGCGTGGAGACCTGCGCGCACTACCCCGGCAGCCTCGGCCACGAGCAGCAGGACGCGGACTCCTTCGCCTCCTGGGGCGTCGACTACCTGAAGTACGACAGCTGCCCCGGCAACCAGCCGACCCCGGCCCGCGAGCGCTACCGGACGATGGGCGACGCCCTGGCCCGCACCGGCCGCCCCATCGTCTACAGCCTCTGCAACTGGGGCGAACAGGACGTCGCCGACTGGGGCGCCGAGATCGGGCAGCTGTGGCGGACCACCGACGACATCAGACCCACCTACAGCCGGATGCTGGAGATCTTCCACGTCAACGTCCAGCTCGCGGACCGCGCCCGGCCGGGCGCGTGGAACGACCCCGACGCACTGGAGGTCGGCAACGGCATGACGGCCGACGAGGACCGCGCCCACTTCTCGCTCTGGGCCGCCATGGCCGCCCCGCTGCTCGCCGGCACCGACCTGACCAGGGCCACCCCCGGGACCATGGCGATCCTCGGCAACACCGACGTCATCGCCGTGGACCAGGACCCGCTCGGCAAGCAGGGCCGGCCGGTCACCATGGCCAACGGCCTCGACGTCCTGGCCAAACCCCTCGCCGACGGCTCCGTGGCCGTCACGCTCTTCAACGAGAACGCCGAACGCGCCGTCATCTCCACGACCGCGTACGCCGTCGGCCTGCCCGCCGCCGACCACTACGTCCTGCGCGACCTCTGGGAACACACCACCGGCGAGACCGCGGACGCCATCGCCGCCGAGGTGCCGGCTCACGGCGCCGTGATGTACCGGATCACCGCGGCGGGGTCCGGCCCGAACCGCTGACACCACGTCGGCCCTTCCCGGCCCCGCGTCAGCCCTTCCCGGCCTCATGTCGCCCCTTCCCGACCCCGCGGCGGCGAGTACGCTTGTCCGCCCAGCACGCCGGCTCGGCCCGGGCCGGCGGCCACGCACCGCGGGGGAGGGGCGGCCCATGCCGGAGCAGCCGTCGACGTCGACCGGCACCACGGCACCCGAGCGGACGCTGCACGGGCTGCTGCTCCTGACGGAGGCGGTGGTCGAGCTGTGCCTCGCCCCGCTGGGGCAGGACGTCCCCGTCCTCGGCCTCGACGTCTTCGACCGGCCCGAACCGGGCGCCGGCCGCGGCGACCTGCTCGTCGCCGTCCGCGTCGACCCCCGCTCCGAGCAGGCCCTCGCCCTGGTCCGGGCGGCCGGACGCGACGGCGCCGCGGGCGTCGTCTTCCGCGACGAGGGCGCCGGCCCGCCGAACGGCGCGCTGCGCGCCGCCGCGGCCGAGGCCGGGGCGGCACTGCTCTTCCGCCACAGCTGGGTCGACTGGGCCCAGCTGATCGCGGCCCTGCGCGCCGCACTGGAGGTGGCCGGCGAACCGGAGGCCACCACCGTGCCGCTCGGCGACCTGGACGCGCTCGCCGAGGCGCTGGCCCCCCTGGTGGGCGGGGCGGTGACCATCGAGAGCCCGCACTCCCGCGTCCTCGCCTACTCCTCGAACAACAAGGACGTCGACGACATCCGCCGGGACACGATCCTCACCCACCGGGTACCGCCCGACCGGGTCGAGGCGATGCGCAAGAACGGCTTCTTCCACCGGCTGCGCACCACCCCGGGCGCGCTCCACCGCCGCCCGCACGGGGACGTCCCCGAGCGCGCGGCCATCGCGGTCCGCGCCGGCGAGGAGATCCTCGGCTCGATCTGGGTCGCACCGACCGACCGCCCCCTGCCGCCCACCGTCTCCGACGCCCTCCAGGCCGCCGCCCGCGTCGCCGCCGCCCACCTCCTGCACGACCGGGTGCGCCGCGCCGGACAGCGCGAGCAGGTCCTGGAAGCCGCCCGCGCCCTGCTGGACGGCCGGGGCTCGGCCGACGCGCCGGCCCGCACCGGACTGCCCCCGGCGCAGCCGTGCGCCGTACTGGCCATCGCCGCTTCGTCCGCTGCCGCCGCCACCGCCCCCGCCGACGGCCGGCTCGCCCGCACGGCGGCCGGACACTGCACGGGACAGGGCCACCACGCGCTCGCCACGGCCTCCCCCGACGGCGCCCGGGTCCTGCTCGGCGGCCTGGACCGGGACCCGCGACGGGCCGCCGCACAGCTCACCCGCCTCGCCGACTCCCTCGCACGGGAACTGTCCCAGGACCCCGCCCACCCCGTGCGCATCGGCATCGGCGAGGTCCGGGACCGACTCGACCTGGCCGCCGAATCCCGCCGCACCGCCGACCTCGCCCTGCGCGCCCTGCTCTTCGCCCGCTCCGCCCAGGCCGCCGCCCGGGCCTTCGCCTCCGTGGCGGACCTGCCCGACACCGTCGCCCTGCTGCACGCCCTGGACACCCTGCGCGACGCGGCACCGCCGGACAGCTCCGTACAGCGATTGGAGGCACACGCCACCCGCACCGGCGAACACGTGCTGCTCGACACGCTGCGCGCCTACCTGGAGCACTCCCGGGACGGCGCCAAGGCCGCACGCGCCCTCAACGTGCCCGCCGGCACCTTCCGCTACCGCCTGGAGAAGGTGAAGAAGGTCTGCGGCATCGACCTGGACGACCCCGACGCCAGGCTGCTCGCCCACCTGTACCTGCGGCTGACGGATCCCCGGCGCTGAGCCCGCCCCGCCGGTTCCGTCGCACGGCACGGCGAAACCGCCCCCGAACCGTCGCCCCGCACCAAAGGGGCGGCCCCCCCCCCCCCCCCCCCCGGCCCCCACCCCCCCCCCCCCCCCCCGCCCGCCGCCCCCGGCCACGACACGGCCCGCACCCCGCACATCCGCGCCGTGGGACGAAGACACGGCCCCCCGGCGCCCGGCAGCCTGGACCCAGGCCCCCGCGAACCCTCCCGGGCCCCACCGACGACACCCAGCGGAGCAGGGCACCATGACGACCCGACAGTCACCCGACCACCCCTCGGCCGCCCGCCGCGAACGCGTCCTGCGGGAAGCCGTCCAGCGCAAACTCCTCGACCCCGAACAGGCCCTGCTCGCCGCCTTCGTCGACCTCGACGGCGTCGAGGCGAGCGTCACCGCCCTGCACCGGGCCTTCCCCGACTCCGTCCACGCACTGCACACCTTCGCGGCCAAGGCCAACTGCCTCGTCCCGCTCCTCGAACGGCTGCGCCACCTCGGCATGGGCTGCGAGGTCGCCAGCCCCGGCGAGTTCGCCCAGGCGCTCGCGGCCGGCTTCGACCCCGCGCGGATCGTCTACGACTCCCCGGCCAAGACCCGCGGCGAACTCGCCCGCGCCCTGGAACTCGGCGCCGCGGTCAACATCGACAACTGGCAGGAACTCGACCGCGTCGACGCCCTCCTGCGCACCCGCCCCTCCCGCTCCCGCCTCGGCATCAGGATCAACCCGCAGATCGGCGGCGGCACGATCGGCGCGATGTCCACCGCCACCGCCACCTCCAAGTTCGGCATCCCGCTCGCCGACGACGGCAACGCCGAACGCCTCCTCGCCGCCTACCGCGCACACCCCTGGCTCACCTGGATCCACGTCCACGTCGGCTCCCAGGGCTGCCCGCCGGACCTCATGGCCGACGGCGTCGCCAAGGCCGTCGCCTTCGCCGAACACGTCAACGACGCACTCGGACGACGCCGGATCACCGGCATCGAC
Source organism: Kitasatospora sp. NPDC059747 (assembly GCF_042732955.1). Lineage (NCBI taxonomy): Bacteria > Bacillati > Actinomycetota > Actinomycetes > Kitasatosporales > Streptomycetaceae > Kitasatospora > Kitasatospora sp. NPDC059747. The sequence continues at coordinate 34,748 of NZ_JBHWGV010000029.1, forward strand.
ATCGGCGGCGGACTGCCCGTCAACTTCACCGACGACACCACCGACCCCACCTACGCCGCCTACGCGGAGCGGCTGCGCGCCCACGCCCCCGCCCTGTTCGGCGGCGGATTCCGGGTGGTCACCGAGTTCGGCCGCTCCCTGCTCGCCAAGAACGGCTTCATCGCCGCCCACGTCGAGTACACCAAGACCGCCGGCGGCCGGCACATCGCCCTCACCCACGCCGGCGCCCAGGTCGCCACCCGCACCGTCTTCATGCCCGAAGCCTGGCCGCTGCGCATCACCGCCCACCACCCCTCCGGCGCCGCCAAGCACGGCGACCCCGTCCCCCAGGACATCGCCGGCCCCTGCTGCTTCGCCGGCGACCTCGTCGCCCGCGCCCGGCCGCTGCCCCTCCTGGAACCCGGCGACCTCGTCGCCCTCCTCGACACCGGCGCGTACTACGCGACCACCCACTTCCAGTACAACAGCCTGCCCGAACCCGCCGTCCACGGCTTCACCGTCGACCCCGACGGCACCGTGCACTTCGAACTCCTGCGCCCCGCCCAGACCACCGACGACCTGCTGCCCACCGTCCGCTGACCCGCCGGACGCACAGGGGCGGGGGGGGGGGTGAAACCCCACGGGGGGGGCGGCCGGGGGCAGGGCGGGGTGGAGACAAACACAACCCAGAAGAAAGACGCGGGGT
>NZ_JBHWGV010000029.1:35442-52936 GCF_042732955.1 Kitasatospora sp. NPDC059747
GCGGCCCCCCCCCCGCCCCGCCCCCCCCCCCCGCCCCCCCGCCCCCCCCCCCCACCCCCGGGGGGGGCCGCCCCCCCCTGCCCACGGCCGGGTCATCCCCAATAGCCCAGGCTGTCATCGCAGCGGTGGAAGGTGTTCGACGCCCACAGGGGATTGCCGTACGCGTCGTAGATGACGAAGTTGCCGTCGGCCTGGACGATCGCCTGCGTGCCGCGCGTGCTGTGGGTGGGCGGCTTGGTCAGCGACGACCACAGGGCGACGTTGCCCGACGGCCCCTGGTTCGTCCAGATCACCATGCTGCCCCCGCCCGACCCGCCTTCGAAGTTCACCCAGGTCGTGTTGGAGTTGACCGTCCCGGTGGACCAGATCGGTTGGCCGTTGCTGGTGCAGTAGAGGACCAGGTTCCCGTCCCCCTGCATCTTCAGGACGGTGAACGGCCCCCACCACTCGTGGTAGGGAGTGTAGTTGCCGCCGTCCATGTAGATCGTCGTCTGGTGGTTGCAGCCGTCGCCGCCGGTGCACCCGATCGTCGCACTGGCCGGAGTCGCGGAAGCGACCATCGCGACGGAGACCGTGAGGGCGCCGATCAGCGCGAGGCTGCGGCGCCTGGCCGCGCCGGACACCCGTTGGAGCATGGACCGCATGTGAGCCCGCCTTTCACGTCGGATCACGAGCCGGATTGCCATGTCGCCCGCCGGGGCGCAGTCCTGTTCCGCCCCGACGCCCCAAGCCTGCCGGGAGCGGCCCGGTGAGGTCCCGTATCCCGTACAAGTCCGTACACGCCTTCCGCACACCCCCGCGCGACCCCGTCCCGCCCGCACCCGAGGCCCCCGATTTCCGAAATTCCCGCAGCATCACCGGAGAATCGACGCCGAGCCCCCGCCGGCCACACGCGCGTGACGCGGATCACACGGAACCCCGCGCGGCCCGCGGACAGGGAGGGACATGGAACTGTCACAACGAGCGCGCCTGCGCGCCGGCGACCAGGCCGCGCTCGGCGAGGTCTTCGACGCACACGCCCAAGCCGTGTACGGCTACGCGCTGCGCACCCTCGGGGACTGGGCGGCCGCCGAGGACGCGGTGTCGCTGACCTTCCTGGAGGCCTGGCGCCTGCGCGCCAAACTGCACGACGGCGACGACGACCTGCGTCCCTGGATCTTCGGCATCGCCACCAACGTGCTGCGCAACACCGCCCGGGCCGCCCGCCGCCACCGCGCCGCGATGGCCCGCCTCGCCGAACGCGAGGCCGTACCGGACTTCGCCGACGAACTCGTCTCCCGCATCGACGACAGCGCCCAACTCGCCGCCGTACGCCGCGCGTTGCCCGAACTGCGCCGGTCCGAACGCGAAGTGTTCCGCCTCTGCGTGTGGGTCGGGCTCGACTACGCGTCGGCGGCCGAGGCCCTCGGCGTCCCGGTCGGCACCGTCCGCTCGCGCCTGTCCCGGGCACGCACCCGGCTGCGCACCCTCGCCGAGACCAAGCTCAACGAGCCGGCAAACCGCCGGGAACCCGCTCCCGCCACCGGACAGGTACGGGTCGGCGGCTTCGAAGCCGCCCGGTCGCTGCGGGAGTTGCAGGAGTCGCACGAGTCGCAGGAGTTGCAGGAGGAAATCCGATGAACAACTCGCCTAACAACTCGCCGAACAACTCGCCCGAGCTGCTCCCCGCCGACCGCCAACGGTTTCTGAAGGAGCACCTGATGAGTGAGATCGCCGCTGAGACGAAGGCGCCGAAGCCGCGGCGCAGGCTGGTGTGGCTGGTCGCCTCCCCGCTGGCGGTCGGCGCGCTGGCGGCCGTCACCCTGGCCATTCCGGACCGCCACCACGGCGACGCCGCCCCGGCGGCCCCGGCCCCGTCGGCCTCGTCCGCCCCCAGCCCCAGTGCCAGCCCCACCGCCACCCCGCTCCCGGAGCCGACCGACCCTGCGGGCCTGCTCGCCCGCGCCGCGAAGGCCGCCGCGAGCAGCCCCGACCCCGGCGCCAAGGGCGCCCAGTTCGTCTACCGGCGCGAGATCCAGGACGGCGCCCGCGAGACCAAGCACGAGCGCAAGTCGTGGATGTCGGTCGACGGCAGGTCCCAGGGCCTGATCCTGGACCCGACGATGGGCGGCGGACGGACCGACTGGCCCGCCATGCTCTCGACCTCCTCCGGGGCCCCGCGAACGGCGGGCTTCTCCGCCCCGACCTACGAGTTCGTCGCCTCCCTGCCCACCGACCCGCAGCAACTCCTGCAGCAACTGCTCTCCGCCGACCGCTCCAAGATGGTGGCGGGCATGCCGATGACGCCGAAGCTGTACAACCAGTTTGCCTTCGGGGACGTCCAGATGATCTTCCAGAACATCGCGGCACCGCCCGCCGTCGCCGCGGCGCTCATGCAGGCGGCCGCGAAGATCCCGGGCACGGCCGTCGTCGCCGACGAGACGGACGCGGCCGGCCGCCACGGCGTCGCGGTGGTCGGCACCAACGGCACCATGCGCGTGGCCCTGGTCTTCGACAAGACCACCGGCGCCTTCCTCGGCGTGCACGAGGTCCTCCTCGCCGACCTCCCGCCCGCCGGCCCCGACGGCCTCCCGCCCGCCGGCACCCCGTCCCCGGGCGCCGGCAACGGCAAGGGCTACGAGTACGCCTCGGCCGTCCTCACCTCGGCCATCGTCGACAAGCCGGAGGCCGAACCGGCCAACTGACCCGGAACCTACGGGCGGTACGAGACGCTGAAGCCCGGCGACGTCGTCCCGAACCGCCTGAGCAGCCGGCGCAGCTCGGAGGCAGCCACGGGGGTGCTGCCTTCGAGCTCCGCCCACCCCGTGAAGACCAGCTCACGCGGCATCACGACGAGCCCGGTGACCGCGTCCCAGAACGCGTCCCAGTTCATACCGTAGAACGGCGGGAACCCGAGCTCCCGCTTCAGGACGGCGTGCAGGCCCCGCACGTCGCGCACCGGACCCACGTCGATGACCACCCGCTCGGCCACCGGCTCATCGGGCTCCTCCGGACAGCCCCAGAACGACGGGAGCCACCAGCACAGCACCGACCTGTCCTCCGGCCAGGGCCGCCCGCGCCCGCTGCCCCACACCTCGAACCGGTCCGTCAGCGGGTCGATAGGCCGCCAGGCGGCGTCGAGCGGCTCGTCCTCGGCCGCCGGGCGCACGAAGGGCCGCCTACGCTCCTCACTGGCCCCGTAGGCGTGGAAGTTCCGCTGCGCCTCGACGAGCGAGACCTGGTTCGCGCCGCCCGGGGTGAACGGCCACCGGAACTGCACCCCGTCGTCCTCCCAGAAGCAGACCGGGCAGATCTCATGGGAGCCGGGCCAGCCGTCCTCGACGTTGAGGACGAGGTGGCCGCAGCAGGGGCAGGGACGACGGGTATCCATCCGGCCAGTGTCGTCGGTTCCCCAGCGCGGTAGCGACCGGGTTTTCTCAGCCGTCCTCGCCCCGGAAGCCGCCCGCCACCGGGCCGTCGAGCTGGTCGGGGTCGATGCTGAGGGTCACGCCGCCGTAGGTCTCGTCGGCGCTGCCGCGGTACTGGTGGATGCGGTGGTGGCCGGTCCACAGGTCGTCGGGCAGGCCGGGCTGGCCGGTGGTGGTGGGGTTGTGGTCCCAGCGGGCGTACCAGAGGGCGTCGGGCAGGGAGGTACGGCCGCTGCGGGCGGCGTCGACGATGTCGGCGATGCCGGAGTTCAGGCTGGAGTAGAAGCCGGACCGGTAGCCGGCGGCGTGCAAGGCCTCGGTCCAGCCGACGGTGAAGTCGACGACCGCGCGGCTGCACTCGGCGTCGTCGGCGGGGTAGGCCTCCATGTCCAGGTAGACGGGGCTGCCCGCGCCCAGGCCCAGCGCCCGCAGGGCCGCCGCGGCCTCGTCGGCTTCCTGCCCGCCCTGTTCCTCGGCCCGGGCCGGATCGATGCGCAGCGGCTTGTCCTCGCGTTCGGCGCACGGCGCCTGGAGCCCGACGTGCGTGGGCACCAGCTTCCAGCCCATCGCGCGGGCCTCGGTGACCCACTGCGGCGTCAGCCGCGGCTGCGCGCAGCCGCGCTGGCGACCGCTGCTGTAGATGTTCACCGCGCCGTACGGCGAGGCGGTGCGCCACACGGACAGGGCCTCCAGCGGCGGGGCCGTGCAGGCGTCGAACCCGGCGCCGGTGAACCGGTACTCCGGCAGCGGCGCGGCGAGAGGAGACGGGCGGGAGACCGACGGTACCGCGGCTGCCACGGGGGCGAGCCCGTGGGCGGTGCCGGGGAGCATGAGGAGCACGGCCGCCGCGGGGAGCGCGGCCAGGGACGGAAGGCGCATCCACCTGTCCTAGCGGCCCGCCGGGCATCCGCTGCGTCACCGGGCCGACGCGCCGCGCCCGTTCACCCGCAATCGGGACACCGCCGGGGCCGAAAAGGCCCCGGAGCGGCTCCGGGCGGGCGGCTAGATTGCACGGTATGACCTCCGACACCCCCCAAGCCCTGAGCCCGGTGTCCCGCACCGCGCTGTCCGTCGCCAGGGTGCGCGCCTACGAGAGCGCCCGGCCCGACGCGCTGTTCGTCGACCCGTACGCCACCGCGTTCATCACCGCCGCCGGAGTGGAGCCGGCCGCCTCCCGCCCCGGGCTCAGCGGGCTGGCCAAGGGCCTGGTCGCGCACGGCATCCTGCGCACCCGCTTCTACGACGACCGTCTCCTCGCGGCCGCCGCGGACGGGGCGGAGCAGGTCGTGCTGCTCGCGGCGGGCCTCGACACGCGCGCCTACCGGCTCGACTGGCCGGCCGGCACCCGGGTGTTCGAGCTCGACCTGGACCCGGTGCTGGACTTCAAGCAGAAGGTCCTGGACGACGCGGGCGCCGTACCCGTCGGCCACCGCACCGCCCTGCCGGCCGACCTGCTGGACCCGCGCTGGCCCGAGCGCCTGGTCGCGGCGGGCTTCGACCCGGCGCGGCGCTCGGCGTGGCTCGCGGAGGGACTGCTGGTCTACTTCACGGCCGAGGAGGCGGCCGGCCTGTTCACGGCCGTCGCCGCCCTGGCGGCCCCGGGCAGCCGGCTGCTGCTGGAGCGGGGCCGGGACGTGAGCCGCACCCCGCACGACCCGGCGCTCGCCCACGTCACCAGCCTGTGGCGCGGCGGCCTGGGCCCCGACACCCACCACTGGCTCGACCGGCACGGCTGGACGGCCGGACTCACCGCCCTGGACCGGATCGCGGACGCCTACGGCCGCCCCCTGTCCGGGCCGTCCACCGGGGGCTTCATCGAGGCGGTGCGGCAGCACACGGCCGACTGACCCGACTGACCCGGCTCCCTGGCCCGCACGCCCGGCGCGCGCCATCCGCTCCGCGCCGGGGGAGCGGTGGTTCGCCGGACCGAGCCCGGGCGGTGCGCCTACCCTACGAACTGTCCTGCCGCGCACCGGTCCTGGCCCTTGCACAAGGAGTCCCGTGTCATCGTCGCCCTCGCCCTGTGACCCCCAGTTCGCGCCCGTCGGCGACGTGAGCACGGCACTCATGGTGATCGACTCCCGGCTCAAGGCGATCTACGACGGCCGGACCGGGGCGGACCCCGAACGCCAGCGCATGCTCGACGAGTTCGCCGCGTCGCTGGGCCCCGCGGAGTTCGCCGAGCTGCTGGACGGCGCGTGCACGCTCGTGTACATGTACATGAGCTGGATGCGGACGGTCTGCGAGGAGCACGACAAGGACGTCGTCGAACACATCGTGCCGACCCTCGTGTCGACGATGCGGATGATGCCGAGGACGTTCAGTCCCGAGGTCATCCCCACCATGGCGGGCCTGCTGATCGCCGCGGGCAGCGGCCTGAGCCCCAACCTCTGGCGTGCGCAGTACGGGCCCTGGACGGACGCCGAGATGAACCCGCTGGAGGCGATGGTCGCCCTGCTCGCCGAGCACGTCAACCGGATGTCCGGCGGTGACCACGACTTCGCCACCCGCCTGATCGCCGACGCCCTGTCCAGGGCCGAGGAGGAGGAAGAGGAGTGAGGGCCGGTCAGCCCGCCAGCGCCTTGGCCGCGGTGGCGGCCAGCTGCTGTTCGACGGCGGCCTCCTGGGCGGCGTTGGCGACGCCGAGCTCGCGGCGGTCGGCCACGGCATCGATGCTGTAGTGGTGGCCGGCGAGGGTGAAGACGACCTTCGGCATCCCGCCGTCCTCCTTGTTCTTGAGCAGGACGGCGTCGTCCCCGACCCCGGGCACCGGGGACGAGACGGACCGGTCGTTGGTGGTCACGGCCGTGAACCGGGTCGCGTCCAGCTCCTTGATGCTCACGAAGGACTGACGGGAGCCCCAGGTGCAGCCCCACGCCACCTCGGTCGACGCGCCTTCCGCGCGGAGCGGGACCGAGGCGGCCAGGGCCCGGGTGACCTGGTCGTTCGTCAGGACGGAGCACGGGTCGGCGGGACGGCTGCCGACGGGCTTCGCGCCGGTGGCGACCGTGGCCGCCGGAGCGCTGGGAGCGCTGGGAGCGCCAGTGACGGGGGCCGGTGCGGCCTGAGCCGGGACACTTGCCGAAGGAGCCACCGGACCGGACGCCGAACCGCCGCCGCCCGAGGAACACCCCGCGAGCACGCCCGCCACCCCCAGGGCGAGCACCGCAGCCGCAGCCGCCCGGCGACCCTTCGCCGTACAAGTGTCCATCGTCATCAGCACGTTCCTCCCCTGACCCCCACCGGCCCCGGCAGCCTACTCACCCGCCCGCCGCCGCGCCGCCGAATCCGCCCGCACCCGCCAGTGGGGCACACTGACGTCCCGTCCAGGCCGCCCGCCGGATGCACGGCCCGGCCGTCAGCCCAGGGCTTCCGCGAGTTCGGGGAGGTAGCCGGCGAGGAAGCCCAGGTCGGTGGCGCGGGCGTACTCAGGATGCTCGCGCCAAAGGGGGAGGCGGGCCAGCGCCGTGCGGCCGTAGTAGCCGCCGTCCCCCGCCCCCACGGAGGCACCCGGGTCGCCGGGCCAGTCGGGGTCGGCCGCGGCGAGCGGCAGGCACCGTTCGAAGAGCCGGTGGCAGACCTGCAGGCCCCGGCGCATCACCACGTGGTACGGCTCCTCGGCGCCGATCGGGTAGGGCTCGCGGGCCAGGACGGGGCCGGTGTCGATGCCCTCGTCGACGCGGTGGAGCGTGGCGGCGAACTCCGCCTCACCGCCCAGCATCGCGTACACCAGGGCGACTTCGGGCATCCCGCGGTAGGCCGGGAGGGGGCCGTGGTGGACGTTGAGGACGCGCAGGCCGGCGGACAGCACCGGGGCGCGGAAGATCATCCGGTTGTTGACCGACCAGACCAGCCCGTCCGTGCAGGCCGCCGCCAGCTCGTCCGCGACCGTGTTGACGTCCGCGGCGGCGAGGTGGCGGACGCCGGGCGGTGCCGCGCCGCCGTCCGCAGCCGGGCCGCAGACCAGGTCCACCGCCAGCCCGCTGTCCAGGGTGTGCCGTACGGCGCGCCACAGCAGCGCGCCCTCGCCGACGAAGATCATGCCTCGCTCCGTACGGTGTCGACGGCGGTGACGACGCGGCCCAGGGTGAGCCCGTCGCCGAGCGGCCCGAGCCGGTCCAGCAGCCGCCGTTCGGCCGAGCCGCCGGGCAGCTGCCCGCCGAGCAGTTCCTCGCCGAGGGCCGACAGCATCTCCAGCACGGCGAGCGAATCGCCGCCCAGCGCGTGGAAGTCGGACGAGTCGTCGAGGGACGCGGCCTCGCAGCGCAGGACGCGCGACCAGATCCGGGCGGTCACGGCCGCCACGCCCCGGTCGTCGCCCGGCCCTGCCGGTGCGGTGGCGTCGCCGAAGGGGTCCGGCAGCGCCTTGCGGTCGGTCTTGCCGCTGGCGGTCTCCGGCAGCGCGGGCAGGACGCGCACCACCGTGGGCACCAGGTGCGGGGGCAGCGTCCGGGCGAGCTCGGCCCGGACGGCGCCCTCGTCGAAGGCGGCGGCGCGGGCGCCCCGGGCGAGGACGACGAACGCGCACAGGGCCCGCACGTCCCCGGTCCGGCCGCGGGCGACCACGGCGGCCTGGGCGATGTCCGCCAGTGCGGTCAGCGCCGTCTCGACCTCGGCCGGCTCCACCCGGTGGCCGCGGATCTTCACCTGGTCGTCGACCCGGCCCGCGTACTCCAGCTGCCCGTCGGGCAGGCGCAGCACGAGGTCGCCGGTCCGGTAGGCGCGGCGGCCGTCGGGCAGGAGGACGAACCGTTCGGCGGTGAGGTCGGGGCGGCCGAGGTAGCCGCGGGCGAGCTGTGCGCCGGTGACGTACAGCTCGCCGGGCCGGCCGTCGGGGACTTCGCGCCGCTGGTCGTCCAGTACGCTCACGCCGGTGCGGTGCACGGGGACGCCGATCGGCGCCGAGCCGCGGGTGATGCCGTCCTCGACGACGGCGACGGTGCAGGCGAGCGTGGCCTCGGTGGGGCCGTAGGCGTTGACGATGAGGCAGTGCGGGCCGAAGTCCTCGCGCGCCCGGCGGGCGGTGGCCGCGGTGAGGTTCTCCCCGCCGAGCTGCAGGGCGCGGATGCCGGCCGGGCGGATGCCGAGGCGGGCGGCGAGGCCGAGGTGGGTGGGGGTGAGCGACAGGGTGTTGGCGAGCCGGCCCTCGTACATGTCGCGGAGCTTGAGGTGGTCGAGCTCGCCGGGCACCGGCACGACCGCGCCGCCGTGCAGCAGCGGCGGGAAGATCTGCATCAGGGACAGGTCGAAGCCGGGGGAGAAGGAGTAGGCGGCGCGGGTGCGTTCGTCGCAGCGCATGAGCGGGGCCAGCCAGCCGACGGCGTTGACCAGGCTCCGGTGCTCGACCTGCACGCCCTTGGGGCGGCCGGTGGAGCCGGAGGTGTAGATGACGTAGGCGAGGTCGTCCGGGCCCGGCGCGGCGGCGGCGACCGTCTCGCGCGCCTGGTCGTCGATCGGGCTGTCTGCCGTGCTCTCCAAGGGAATCGACGTTCCGTCGAAGTCCTCGGCGAGGCCCGCCCAGGCGGCTTCCGCGAGGCAGTACCGGGCCCGCGCGTCGCCGAGCAGCTCCGCGACGCGGCGCGCCGGGTTGCGGACGTCGACGGGCAGGAACGCCGCGCCCGCCTTGAGGACGCCCCACACGCCCGCGAGCCCGTACGCCGTGCGGTCGGCGAGGACCCCGACGACCTCGCCGCGTCGCACGCCTCGCGCGAGCAGTGCGGCGCAGACGGCGTCCGAGCGCCGGTCGAGTTCGTCGTACGACCAGTGCGCGCAGTCGCCGGTCACGGCGGTGGCCTGTGGGGAGCGGGCGGCCTGTGCGCGGAACAGTTGGACGACGGTGGTGTCCAGCGGTGGCAGGCCCTCGGGGCCCGGGGTGAGGAGCCGTTCGGCGGCGCCGGGCTGCAATTGCCGTGGAGCAGTGGCCGGTTCGCCGGTCGTGAGCGCCTCGGCGATGCGGTCGATCAGCGCGTCGCAGCGCTCGCCCACGTCCGCGGTGCCCCGGGCGGAGACCACCAGCTCGGTGTGGCCGGGCAGTTCGAGCAGCACGACGCTGAACGGCACGAGGGGCGCGTGGACGGGCAGCGCGTAGGCGGTCGTCGCGGTGAAGGCGTCGGTGCCGAACTCCGCGGGGTCCAGCCGGCCGGCGTGCGAGACGATCGCCGAGGCGAGGTGGCGGTGCCGGGCCAGTTCCGCGGCCCTGGAGGCGCGGACGAGGGCGGCGGCCGCCGGCAGCGGGAGCCGGGCGAGCGCCGCCTCGGTGCCGGTGGCCAGTTCCCGCCGCTCGGCGAGGGCGTCCAGCAGCCGGCGGTGGACGGTGTCCGGGTCCTGGCCGGGCGGCACGTCGAGGAACACGGGCAGGGTGAGGTTGGCCGTGGCGGAGGCGGCCCGCACGTGCCGGCGCAGGTCGACCGGCACCATGATCCGGGCCGGGGCGCCGACGGCCCCGGCGAGCGCCGCCGAGACCCGTGCGGCCGCCGCCGGGGCCCGGCCCGGCACGGTCCGCCGGCGCCACACGGCGACCGGGCCCGCCGGGCCGCCCAGCGGCGAGCGCTGGTCGAGCCCGAGGCGGGGGCGCTGCCCGCTGCGGCCGAGCGCGGCCAGCAGCCGGTGGTCGGTCAGCGGGTCCGCGGCGTCCTGCGCGGGCTCGCCCCGCAGGGCGCGGAAGACCTCGGCGGCCCAGGTCTGCAGGCCCTTGAGGTCCATCACCGCGTGCGCGGCGCGGAAGACCACGGTGGTCGGCTCCCCGGCGGGTTCGCCGGTGGCTTCCCCGGTGGGTTCCCCGGCGGGTTCTCCGGCGGCTTTCCCGGTGAGGAGTAGTACCTCGCAGGCCGGGGAGTCCCCGGCCTGCGCCAGGTGGCCGGTCAGCTCGGGCAGTCCGGTGAGCGCGGCGCGGTCGAAGGCGGGCGCGTCGACGGCCACGACCCTGGCCGGCACCCCGCTGTCGTGCCACGTCCGCCCGCGCCGCACGACCCGGGAGCCGGGACAGGCCCGCGAGGCCCGTGCCACGGCCCCGGCCAGCGCGCGGGCGTCGATCCGCCCGGCGCCCTCGACCACGAGCTGGATCACCATCAGCTCGCCGAGGCGCGCTGCGGCGAGGTAGGACCACTCGGTGGGTGAGACGGGCCGCCGGAAGGCGGAGGCGGCGGCCGTGTTGTGCGCGATCAAGGCTGGACCTTCCTGGTGAACTCGTCGACGCCGCCGATCTCCTCGATCCAGGCGGCCAGCCGGGCCATCCCGGTCGCGTGGTCCACCACCGGCGCGCCCAGGTCGCGGCGCGCCGCCGAGGTGTCGTACGTGGCGGACCGGGTCAGCAGGGCCAGCGAGTAGCGGGACAGGGGCGGGGAGGTGCGTTCGGCGAGCGGGGGCAGCTTCCAGAGCAGGTCCGCCGCGAACGCGGCGGCCTTCAGCGCCGGGAGGGGGACCCGCCGGGTCGGGGGCGTGCCGCCGAAGCGTTCGGCGAGGGCGGCCAGGGTGCTCCACACCTCCACCGGCTCCGGGTCCGCGACGAAGTAGGCCCGGCCGCCCACCCCGGGGGCCCGGGCGGCGCGCACGCTCGCCGCGGCGGCGTTGTCGCAGTGGCACAGCGAGGCGAGCACGGGCCGGCTGCCGGAGAGGTCGGGCAGGCGCCCGGCCATCATCTTCGCCAGCAGGCGCGGCATGAACCCGGAGTGGTCGCGCGGGCCCCACACGGCGCGCGGGCGCAGCGCGACGGTGGTGAAGTCCGGCCGGTCGGCGGCCAGGACGAGGCGTTCGGCGGCGGCCTTGGTCTCCGAGTACAGGTTGAGGAAGCGCCGCGGGTAGGGCTCGCTCTCGTCGATGCCGAGCCGGTCGCCGTCGCGCACGCCCATCAGCGCGCTGGGGCTGCCGATGAAGACGAACCGCCGGGCCCCGGCGTCGCGGGCGGCGGTCATCAGCCGCCGGGTACCGTCGACGTTCTCGGCGTAGAACCGGGCCCGGGTGCCCCGGTCGGTGACCCGGGCGGCGCTGTGGTGCACCGCGTCGACGCCGTCCGCCGCCGCCCTGAGCGAGGCCTGGTCCCGCAGGTCGCCGAAGGCGAACTCGACGCCCGCCACGGTGCGCAGGTGGCCGAGGTCGCTGCCCTCGCGCACCAGCACGCGGACCTCGTCGCCGGCCCGCAGACAGGCGTCGACGATGTGGCTGCCCAGGAACCCGGACGCGCCCGTCACCAGGACCTTCACGACGCGCCGCCCTTCGCGCCGCCGCGGGCCCGGCGCCACCACGTCGCTCCGAAGAGCATCGTGAGGGCGGCGGTGGCCGACGGCCTGCGGGCGGTGGCGCGTTCCTGCTCGGCCCGCAGCGCGGCCGGTATCTGCGCCGCGTGGACGACGACGCTCAGGAAGGCGTCCACCCACCACAGCGCGGTGAGCACCGGGTGCTCCCAGGGCAGCAGCGGCCACGCGGCCAGGTACGCCCAGCCGGCCAGCGGCACCGCGCGCAGCGCCAGGTCCGCGGCGCTGGGGCGCCGGCCGCCGGTGAGCCGGTCCTCGGCCCAGCCGGCCAGCAGCTCCCGGCGGATCTTGGCGTTGTGGCGCACGTCGACCGGGAACGCCGGGTGCACCAGGAAGTCCGCGACGGGCTTCGTCATCGGGTGGTCCGCCCCGAGGGCGCGCAGCTCCTCCTCGATGCGCGGCCACTGCTCCCGGCCGGTGCCCGGCGCCAGCTCCACGCACAGCACCGGCCGCCGGCGCCCGCGCGGCCCGACGCCGACCAGCGCGGTGCGCCGCACCCGCGGGTGGGCGTTGAAGACGCCCTCGCAGCGCACCGTGTGCAGGTCGCCCTCGGGGGTCCGCACCCGCTGGCTCTTGCGCCCGCAGAACCAGATCCGGCCCTGCTCGTCGATCCATCCGACGTCACCGGTGCGGTGCCAGCGGGTGTCACCGTCCTGGATCTTGTGGTCGGCGTCGGCCCGCTCCGCGCGGAAGTAGCGGGGGCTGACGGCCCGTCCGCTCACCACGATCTCGCCCATCTCGCCGGGCGGCACGGCCAGGCCGGGCGTCCAGCGGGGCAGCGGGTCGTCGCCGATCGCGACGGTGCGCACCGCCATGCCCGGCGCCGGGCGGCCCAGGCAGACGCCCAGTCCGGCGGCCGGCCCGTCCGCGGCGTCGGCGAGGGCCTCGCGGCTCTCCAGCAGCGCCATGGGCAGGGCCTCGGTCGCCCCGTAGGTGCTGAACACGCGTGCCTCGCCGGGCAGGACGGCGCGCAGCCCGGCCAGCAGCGCGGGGCTCACCGGGGCGCCGCCGGAGATGACCAGGCGCAGCGAGGGCACCGGGGCGCCGGTCGCGGCCAGGTGGGCGGCGAGCGGGGCCAGCAGTGCGGGGGAGGCGAACATCGCGTCCACCCCGAAGCGCCGCACGGCGTCGGCCAGCGACGCGGGGTCGGCGGCGCCGACCCGGGCCATGTCCATCCTCGGCACGACCACGGTGCGCCCGGCCACCAGGTCGAACACGCCCATGAGCGGCATGGTGACCAGGGTGGTCCGTTCGGCGTCCGTGAAGTGGGCCTCCTCGCTGCCCCGCGCCATCGCCAGCAGCATGCCGGCGGTGACCTCCACGGGCTTGGCCGGGCCGGTGCTGCCGGTGGTGTAGCCGATGAGCGCGAGGTCGTCCGGGCCGGTGGGCGCGGGGGCCAGCGGGGGCCGGCCGGCGCCGGCGGCGATCAGCCTGCGCAGCGCGGTGCCGTCCGGGCCGCCCACCGTGACGGAGCTGCGCACGCCGGCGAAGGCGCGCGGGCGCAGCCGGCGCAGCACCTGGGCCTTCGGGACGCCGATGAAGGCCTCCACGCGGACGCGCCGCAGGCAGTCGAGCATGCGCTCCAGGCCCATGCCGGGGTCCACGACGACGGGGACGGCGCCCACGTGCAGCATGGCGAGGACGAGCGTCAGCAGGTCGCCGCCGGGCGGCACCAGCAGGGCGGTGCGGGTGCCGCGGCGGATGCCGTGCGCCTCCAGGCCGGCCGCGCAGGCCGCGACGGTGGCGGCGAGTTCGGCGTAGCCGACGGTGGTGTAGGCGGCGCGGCCGTCCGGTTCGGTGCGGTCCGCGTCGGGGTGGACGAGCGCGGCCGTGTCGGGGGTGCGGGCGGCGTGGTCGGCGAACAGCCGTGCGGGGGAGGCGTGTTGCTCGCGGGGGAGGGAGGGGGCGGGCGTCATCGGACGGTCCCCCCGTCGCCGCTGCCGGTACCGCTGCCGTCGCCGCCGTCCGTGCCGGGGGCGGTCAGGCGGTAGAGCGAGGCCGCCGAGGTGAGCCCGGCGCCGACGGCGAGGAAGAGCACCTGGTCGTGTCCGGCGAGCCGGCCGGTGTCCAGGGCCTGGAGGTAGCCGTGGACGAGCGCGGAGGTGTGCGGGTCGCCGTGGACGCCCTCGACGGTGACGGCGGCGTCGGCGGCCAGGCCCAGGCGCTTGGCCAGGCGTGCGGCGAACCCGGGCGAGGGCTGCGAGGTGACGAGCAGGGTGCGGTCGAGGGCGAGGCGGGCCCGGCCGGCGTCGGGGCCGGCGTCCGTGCCGTTCTCGGTGCCGTTCTCGGTGCCGTCCGTGGTGCTCAGGACGGTGCGCACGGAGTCGGCGGCGAGGTCCAACATGCGGTCCAGGGCGTCGTCGTCGCGGTCCACGACGATGCTGGTGCGTCCGTCGGCACCGACGTCGGGCAGCGGCAGGTAGCCGTTGACCCCGTGCCCGCCGGGCAGGGAGCGGTGGTGCACCCGGCCGAAGCCGCGTCCGTCGTCGGTGCGTTCGAGCAGCAGGGCCGCCCCGGTGCTCGCGTACGGGAAGGCGGGCGTGCCGGCGCGGGAGGCGTCCGACGACGGGTGGGTGTCGGCGCAGACCACCATGACCCGGCGGGCGCCGCCGGTGGCGAGCAGGGCGTCGGCCGCCTGGACGGCGTTGAGCACGCCGCAGGCGCCGTTCATCAGGTCGAAGGAGAACGCGGCCCGCCGCTCGGGGGAGCGCAGGTAGTCGAGGTTGATGCCCAGGCGCTTCTGGATGAGCGCGGCGACGGACGGCTCGACGATGTTGGAGTCGCGGTAGACGCCGACGTTGACGAGGACGTCGACGTCGGCGGGGGCGAGCCCCGCCCGCTCCAGGCAGGCGCGGCCGGCCGCGGCCGGGTGGCCGATGGAGCTGCCGGAGCCGTCGGCGGGGGCGCGCGCGGCCGAGGTTATGACGGTGGCCATGGGGTCACACTTCCAGGGAGGAGACGGTCGCGGACAGGAAGCCGGTCACGACACCCGAGGCGGCGGGCACCATCAGCACCTTCGACCCCCCGGGTATGCGGCCCTCGGCGAGCGCCTGGTGCAGCACCAGGTAGTGCGAGGTGGTGGCGGTGTTCGCCAGCCGGTCGACGACCGACAGGGACGGCGGCATGGGCGTGCCGAAGCGGCTCGCGCCGGTGGCGTTCATGAAGTCCACGAACCGGGTGCCGACCTGGTGCTGGATGACGAAGTCGTAGCCCTCGTCGGCGAATTGACGCCCCTGCTCGGCGAGTTTGTCCCCGTGGAAGGCCGGCCACAGCGAGAGCCGGTCCTCGGCGTGCATCTCCTTGTTGTTGGTGTACATGGCCATGCCGCCGGTGCCGTCGCTGGGCATGCCGAGGCACAGGTGCGAGTACTCCGAACACGTCATCAGCTCGATGTCGTGGATCACGTCGCGGTCGTCGGTCGCGCGGTCCATCACCAGCGCGACGGCGGAGTCCCCGACGGACATCGACGCGAACTGGGGGTCCCTGCTGTCCTCCATCTCGCGCGCGGCGGTGAAGGCGATGGGGGTGATCTGCTCCCCGCTCAGGACCAGGCCGTTGCGCACGGTGCCGGCGCGGATCATCCGGTCCAGCAGGAGGACGCCGGTCATCATGCCGGCGCAGGCGTTGGAGACGTCGAAGCGCAGGGCGTCGTGCGCGCCGATCTCCTCGGCGATGCGGTGCGCGAAGGAGGGCTCGAACTGCAGGCGCCCGCCGTCGGCCATGCGGCTGATGGAGCAGGAGATCACGGCGTCGATGCCGTCCGGCGCGTGGCGGGAGCGTTCCAGGCAGTCCCGGGCGGCGGCCACGGCCATCGTCAGGCTGTCCTCGGGGTCGTGCGCGGTGTCGTCCGCCACCCGCCGCTCCGTCGTCCCGGTGATCTTCACGAGGTCGAACTCCGGCGCCTTCTCCAGGCGGCCGAGGAGTTCCCCGGTGCTCATCACCGTCGTGGGGAGGTAGGCCCCGATGGCTTCTAACCGAGTCTTGTTCACGACACCCTTCTTTCTTTCCAGCGCGGGTCCGGCTGATTAAAGGCACGTAAAATCACGCGAGGTGATTCGGCATCACCCCGCGACGACCTTCATGCACGCCTGGACCCGATGTGCCCATGGCTACTTCGCGGACTTCTCCCAGGTCAGGGGAGTGCCGCTACGTGACGCGAGCGCGCCAATCACCGTCGGAGACTATCGCATTACTCAAAGCGACCGGGCCTCATGGGCATGTGACGATCGCCACCCGCTATTTCCGGCCGCGTTCGCGCGAGGGCACAACCATCCTCTCTGTACGGATGGTTGTGGCCGTCCGATGGCCGATCCGAAGGGCGGGGCGGGTGATCCGGAAGGGGCCATGGCCCTCTTTTTCCCGGATATCCCGTCCCGCCGCTATCGCGCGAGGTCCTGACGGACCGTCGCGAGGACCTCGGGGTCCAGGTTCCCCGCGCCCTGGTCGAGCAGCCACCGCTCCAGTTGCCGCCCGGGGTCCCGCAGGCGGCGCGGCGGTCCGTCCGGGTCGTGCAGGGTCACCAGTCCGCCGGACACGACGATCCCGGTGACGTCGTCGTCCGCGCCGGTCCCTACTCGCAGTCCCCGGTAGCCGAGCCCGTCCCGTGGCCGCGCGCCGGCGCCCGCCGGCGCCAGCGCCTCGATCCGGCGCGCCAACTCGCCTGCCGCGGCGGGCTCCAGGGGGAAGCGGGGGTTGGGCCGCCCGCTGTAGAGGTCCACCTCGACGATCACCCGTGACCGCCCGTCAGCGGATCCTCTGCCGCTGGCTGTTGCACCCGTAAAAGTAGCCGCAGAAGATCGTGTAGGGCCCGCGGTCGGCCGTCTCCGGGTCGTAGATCACGTTCCCGCTGTTGTCGTAGTTGCGGGCCGCCGTCCCGCCCGGCTTGTGGCCCCAGAAGCCCTCCTTCTGCTTGCGGTACCAGTGGAAGTCGCCGCCGCCGGGGATGACGACCAGGGCGACGAGGTAGCGCGGCTTCTCGCCGTCGGGGAAGCAGTCGAACCGGTGGTGCATGCCGTCGCACAGCGCCGCGCGGGTCACCTCGGCGCAGTCGATCCGCGTGTACATGCTGCCGCAGCCGCGGCCGGGCTGCGCGAAGGTGTTCGTGCGCCAGTTGCTGGCGTAGTTGTAGCAGTTGTTGCCGGCCTGGACGGTCGGGTCGTTGTTCCAGAACCCGGGGTTGAACGCGCCGAGCTCGATCGTGCAGGTGACCGCGGGGCGCTCCTCGCGCGCGCCGCCGGCCGGCTCGACCCCGTCCTGCGCGGAGATCCCGCTGCTGCCCGACAGCTGCCCGAGCAGGAACTCCCGGAAGGACGCGTCGAGCGGCGGCGTCGCTCCGGCGAACGTGTCGGGGGCCTGGCTCCAGTCCGCGATGGTGATCAGCCGCTCGGCGACCTCCGCGACGCGCCCGGCGGGCGCCTGCGGTCCCACCGGGACGTAGAGGCGCGAGTCCACGTCGAAGTCGCGCGCGAGCCCGTCGTCGAAGGTCTCCAGCCAGAACCCGCGCAGGCCCAGACCGCCCGTCAGCGGTTCGGAGGGCCGGGAGCCGGCGAACAGGCTCCGGTCCCGCGTCAAATCCCGCAGGGCGGCGCGCGCCTGCGCCTCATCGGTGATGTCCGCGACGGGGTCGGGCCGGCCGGAGTAGACGTCGGCGGTGATTCTCAGCATGCGTCCGGGTCTCCTTGGGTGAGGAGTGGCTTGGGGCTTCGGGGGGGGGGGGCCGCGCGCGCGCGGGGGGCGGGGGGGCCCGGCGGGGGCCGCGGGTCGGGGGGGCCCGCGGGCGGGGGCCCGGTGGACGTGGCGGACGGCTCCGAATTCACAGTGGACGACACAGCTCAATTC
>NZ_JBHWGV010000029.1:52946-58905 GCF_042732955.1 Kitasatospora sp. NPDC059747
CGGGGGCCCCCCCGCCCCGGGCCCCCCCCCCGGCCAGGTGCAGCCGTTTCTACACGTCCCGTCACGGGCCGGAACCCCGCCGCGCGGCGGCCCGGGCCGATGTCGTCCCAGCGGTTCAACGCCGCACGGGCACGCGCACGGTGGGGCCGGGATGCCTCACCCCGCAGCCGGGGCGAGCAGGTGGTCCAGCACCCGCCCGAACACGGCCCGCCCGGCGGCGGCCACCAGCGGGTCGAACAGGCGGGGCAGGCCGGCGATCCGCAGCTCCTCCGCCCACACGGCCTCGCTGCCCGCGCCCACCGCGCGCACCCGCAGTTCGGCGTGGCCGCGCACCACGCGCCCGCGCTTCTCCAGCCGGCACACCCCGGGCCACCCGTCCCCGGGGGCGTCCAGCACGACGATCTCCATCGGATCGTCAAAACGCAGCGGCCCCAGGCCGGTTCGCGCCAGGACGACGTCCCCCACCTCCCGCCCGCTGCCCCGCACCGCCCCCACCCGGGTGAACGGCACCCGGTCCCCGTGCCGGGGCCAGTCGGTGAGCCGCGCCCAGCACTCCTGCGGCGGCAGCGGGCAACGACGGGGCAGGACGAATCGGGCCATTCCGCCACTCTAGTGGGCGGGCGTCAGGCCGGGCGCAGGCCTTCCAGGACCGGTGTGACGAGCAGGGGGCTGCGCAGGGTCTCCTCAGGGCCGGCGCCCAGGAGGACGCGGTAGTAGACCGGGGCGTAGAGGATGTCGACCATCGTGCGGGTGGGCAGGTCGGCGCGGAGCTGGCCGGCGGCGACGGCGGTGTCGAGGCGGCGCACGCACCGCTCGATGCGGGGTTCGAGGAAGGTGGCGCGCAGGGCGGCGGCCAGGGCGGGGTCGCTCTGGGCCTCGGCGATGATGCCGCGGTAGAGCGTGCCGGTGTCGCCGGTGAGCATGGCGGCCACGGCGGTGAGCTGGGCGGTGAGGTCGGCGGCGACGTCCCCGGTGTCGGGGAAGTCCATCGAGTCGCCGATCCGGTCGTTGACGGCGTCCAGGGCGATCGCGCCCTTGGAGGGCCACCAGCGGTAGATGGTCGGCTTGCCGACGCCCGCGGTCGCGGCGATGGCCTCGATGGTGGTCTTGCCGTACCCCTTGGCCGCGGCCACCTCGAAGACGGCGTCCAGGACGGCACGGCGGGCGCGTTCGCTACGGCGTTCGGGGTTCGGCTGGGGGCTCATGGCCCGGAGTCTAGCCCAGACGTTACGTTACGTTTCGTTTTGACAGTCGGCGCGGGACCGCTCTAGCCTCATCGACGTTACGAAACGTTTCGTAACGCCAATCCGGAATCCCAAGGAGTCCCCCGTGACCGCTCCCGCCGCTCCCGCCACCCCGTCCGCCGACCGCCACGCCCGCGGGCTGGCCCTCCTGCACGAGGTCGCCGGCCCCGAGGGCGCCGGAGTCCTGGACGGCCTCGCCGGCATCGCACCCGACCTCGCCCGGCTGACCGTCGAGTTCGGCTACGGCGACGTCTACGCCCGCCCCGGCCTCACCCTCGCCCAGCGCCAGCTCGTCAACGTCGCCGCCCTCACCGCCCTCGGCACCGCGGCCCCGCAGCTGCGCTTCCACATCGACGGCGCCCTCAATGTCGGCGTCGAGCCGTCCGCCATCGTCGAGACGGTCCTCCACGTGGCCGTCTACGCGGGCTTCCCGGCGGCGCTCAACGGCATCGCCGTCGCGAAGGCCGCCTTCGCCGCCCGGCCGGGGCTCGACTTCACCCCCGTCCGCAGCGAGGCCGACGGCGCGGAGACGCTGCGCGAGCGGCACGAGCGCGGGCTCGCCGCGCTGGAACGGGTCGACGGGGAGGCCGGGGAGCGCGTCGTCGCCGCGCTCGCGGACATCGCCCCCGCCCTGGCCGACCACATCGTCGACTTCGCCTTCGCCGACGTCTACTCCCGCCCCGCCCTCGACCTGAAGACCCGTGAACTGGCCACCGTGGCCGCCTGCACCGCGCTCGGCACCGCAGGACCGCAGCTGCGGGTCCACCTGCACGGCCTCCTCAACGTCGGCGGCACCCGGCAGGAGGCGGTCGAGACGATCACCCAGATGGCCGTCTACGCGGGCTTCCCGGCCGCGCTCAACGGGATCGCGGCCGCCCGCGAGGTGTTCGCCGAGCGCGACGCGGCGGGCCGGACGGGGGAGTAGGCGCCCGACGTAGCCTGCGCACATGGCGATCAACGGCTTCGGCGCGACCGAGTTCCAGCTGGTGCTGCTGCGCAGGATGGCCGACTACCGACCCGACCTCGTCGAGGACGCCGTCCGGCGGCTCGGGGCCACCCGGGCCGGGATGCGCGAGGCGAACAAGCGCTGGCAGGCGATGGTCCGCGCGCCCGGTTTCCCGCGCGCCGCCGCCCGCTACGCCGCCGTCCTCGGACCGCCCGGGGCGAGCGTGGCGCGGCCGATCGGGGACCTCGCCTGCACCGCGCGGCAGTGGGAGCTGCCGCTCTGGCCCGGCCTGCGCTTCGAGATCCTGCTCGGCCCGGCCGACGCCGGCGCCCCGCTGCTCAACGAGTGGCTGGTGCGTGCCGCCGGCACCCCGGCGCCCGAGCTGCGCACCCCCGCCGACCTGGCGCCCTGGAGCTGCGTGGTCGGCGACGTCGCCACCGCCTTCCCGCCCGCCGTGCCGCGCGAGGGCAGCGCCCCCACCCGCTTCCAGCTGGACTTCGGCGTCCCGGACGAGGACGGGCGGGTGCGCGCGTACACCGCGGACTTCACCTGGGGGCTGCTCCAGGAGGTGCGGGAAGCGTGAAGGGCGTGACCGGGAGATGAAAGGAAGGATTCAGTTTATACCTTGCATTTGCAGGTCGATGCGGGACTGTGTCAATGTAATCGCAGACATCAAGCGGGATTGGCACGGGAAAGCGAAGGATCATGTCGTACGGCGCACGCGTCATCGTCGGAGTGAACGGCTCGCTGCACAGCCTGACCGCCCTGCACCGCGCGGCGGCCGAGGCCCGGGCCCGGGGCGCCGTCCTCGTGCCGGTGCTCGCCTGGACCCCCGTCGGCGGCGAGCGCAACTACCGTGCGCAGCCCTGCCCGCCGCTGCTGCGCGAGTGGGAGGACGCCGCCCGCACCCGCCTGGACCGCGCGCTGGAGGAGGCCTTCGGCGGCCTGCCGATCGGCGTGCCGGTGGAGCCGATGGTGGTCCGCGGCCAGGCCGGGCCCGTCCTGACCGGGCTGGCCGAGCGCCCGGGCGACCTGCTGGTGGTCAGCACCGGCCGCCAGGGCGGCGCGCGCGGCAGGCTGCGCCGGCTGCTGCCCGGCTCCGTCACCCGCCACTGCCTCAACCGGGCGCGCTGCGGCGTGCTCGCCGTGCCGCCGTCCGGTCTGCTCGACGACCTGCGCGCCCTGCACCGCGGCATCGACCTGCGCGAGCTCGTCGCCGCCTGACGGGCGCCGCGCCGGTCGGCGGGTGTCGTGCCGGGGAAACTCCGCGCCCGGGATGCTCCGCGCCGCCCGGCGGGCACCGTGCCCGGGATGCTCCGCGCCGCCCGGCGGGCATCGCGCCCGGGAAGCTCCGCGCCCGGCATGCTCCGCGCCTAGGATGGGGAGCGGTTCCCGGAGCCGGGGTTCCCCCACCCGCGAGCCGGTGTGGCCCCGGCTCCTGCGAGGTTCGTTCCGCCATGGCGCATCCCCTCACGTTGCTGCGGACGGCGATGGGCGTGTCCCAGGCCGAGTACGCCGGTCTGGTGGCCCGGGCCCACGCCGACCTGGGCCTGGGGCAGATGGCCGCCCGCCGGGAGAAGGTGTCGCGCTGGGAGGCGGGGCGGATCGTCCCCGAGCGCTCCGCCCAGCTCGCCATGGCGCGCATCCACGGCGTCCCGGCCGGCGAGGTCCGCCGCCTCGG
This sequence comes from Kitasatospora sp. NPDC059747, assembly GCF_042732955.1. Lineage (NCBI taxonomy): Bacteria > Bacillati > Actinomycetota > Actinomycetes > Kitasatosporales > Streptomycetaceae > Kitasatospora > Kitasatospora sp. NPDC059747. Next base: position 56,818 of record NZ_JBHWGV010000029.1, read on the forward strand.
CTGGCCGCACTGGCTGCACCTGGCGGGAGCGAAGGCGGCCGAGGGCGGCACCGGCACGCCCCACGACGGCCGGCGGCCGTCCGCGGAGGACCGCTGGTCCGCCTTCGCCCTGCAAGGCCCCGCACTCGCCGCCCGGCTCACACGCACACTGGCCCTGCTCGGCGCCGCCGGGCCCGGATCCGGCCGCGCCCCGGGCCGCGAGGGCCCGCCCCTGCGCGAGGAGCGCCTGCAATGGACCGAGGCCAGGACGGCCGCCCTCGAACAGCACGAGAACGGCACGCTCGTCCCGCTGGGCGCGCTGTACGCCGCCGCGCTCGCCGAACACCGCCGGGCCGTCCACCTGGTGACCACCACCGGCTACGACGGGCCCACCGCCCGTCGGCTCCTGCGGCTCGTCTCCCGCACGGCCCTGGTCTGCGCGTGGCTCGCCAGCACCCTCGGCCAGGAGCCCAGGGCCGAGCGCCACAACCTCGCCGCCGTCCGCGCGGCCGCCGCCGCGGGGGACACCGGGTGCGTGTCGGCCGCCCTCGCGCAGCTCGCCAACCGTCACATCATCGCCGGTGACGCGGCCGACGCCCTGGCCGTCGTGCGGGCCGCCCGCCTCGCCGACCCGCACCCCGCGCCGGGCGGCTCGGCCGGGCTCCACCTCAAGGAGGCGATCGCCCTGGCCCGCCTGGGGGAGGGCGAGGCCTGCGCGCGGGCGCTGGACCGGGCGGAAGCCGTGGCCGGCACCCCCGACGACCGCCACCCGCCCGACCCCTCCGCCGAGTTCGACCTGCACGAGCGCTACCTGCCCGTCGCCCGCGCCACCGCCTGGCTCCACCTCGGCCGGCCCCGCCGGGCCCAGCCGTACTTCGGCCCGCTGACGCACCCCCGGCCCCCGGCGTCCGCCGCCCCGCCGTCCCCCTACACGCCCCTGGCCCTGCTGTACACACTCGACGCGCACCTCGCCCTCGGCGAGCTCGACCTCGCCGCGGCGACCGTCCACCACGCCGTCGACGTCACCGGGGCCCTCCCGCCCGGCATCGCCCTGCGCTACCGCGAACGGCTGGCCCCGCACCGGCACGAGCCCCTCATCGCCGGGGCCCTCGACCACCTGGCGGACGGCGCTCCCTGACGCACCGGCTCCTCCCGGCCGGGAGCCGTACGCCGGGAGCTGTACGAACGACCATCCACCACGCGCTTCATCGCGATGTCATCGCCCGCTGTCACTGTCGTCCGGACACCTCGGCCGACCGCCCAGCGCACCGCACCACACCGGAGAGCGGACGCGTCGGCCCACTGCGTGGGGAGAAATCGAATGCGAGCACGAAAGATCGCGGCCGCGGCGGCCGGACTCCTGATGACCACCGGGCTGACGGCGGCCCAGGGCACCGTGGCCCAGGCCGCCACGACGCGCGTGACCGCTCCGTGCGAGGGCACCTACACGATCGTCGTCGGCGGCACCGGCAGCAAGTGGTGGGACGACGGCTTCCGCGGCAACATCCAGCAGCACGTCGGGTATCCCACCGACATCCCGAACGGCGCGAGCACGCGCGCGGGCGTCAACGAGCTGAACCGGCTGGTGCGCGACCAGCGTGCCGCGTGTCCGGGCCAGCACGTCAAGATGGCCGGGTACTCCCTGGGCGCCGGGGTCGTGCACGTCTGGGTCAGCGAGAACTGGCGGACCTTCGACAACGTCAACGCCATCCTCGTCTCGGACCCCAAGCGCCAGGGCCCGCCCGGGGCCAACGGCGGGGCGGTGCCGTTCGGCGGCCTCATCGGCTACCCGCTCGCCGGCGCCGACCGCAACTTCGGCAACGTGCCCGTCAAGACGATCTGCAACTGGGACTACGTCTGCGACGAGTCGGCCGGCATCTGGACCTACCCGGCCAACCACGTCAACAACTACAACGTGGACCGCGACATGGACCACCACAACGACAGCGCCAACGAGGAGTGGTACAACGGCGTCTGGCACCCCGCCTCCTGGTAGGCGCGCGGACGCGCACGGCACGCACCACCCTTCGGGCGCCCCCCCGCCCCCCCCCCGCCCCCCCCCCCCCCCCCGCGGTGTTCAGCCCACCCCATGCAGTCCCGGGACCTAAC
>NZ_JBHWGV010000029.1:58915-62871 GCF_042732955.1 Kitasatospora sp. NPDC059747
GTGTTTCCTACCCCGCGGCCCCGCCCCCGCCCCGGCGGGGCGGGGCGGGGGGCCGCCCCCCCGCCCCCCCCCGCGCCCGGGGGGGGGGCCGCCCCCCCCCCCGCCCCCGTCACCGGGATTTCATCGCCCCTCCCTAGCGTGACCGTGTCCAGACAGAAGCACGGGAACGCAGGGGAGAGGACGGCCCGATGGCACGGAGGAGATCGACGATGCGGCTGCCGGTGGCGCTCATGGCCGCGGCGGCCCTGCTGGGCACGATGGCGGTCGCCAAGGCACCCGCCGGCACACCCGACGCCGCGCCGGGGCCGGACAGGCCGACGATCCGGTACACCGAGTACGGGATCCCGCACATCATCGCCTCGACCCTGGGCGGCCTGGGCGAGGGCTACGGGTACGCCGCGGCCAAGGACAACATCTGCACCCTGGCCGACACCTACCTGATGGTCAACGCCCAGCGCTCCCGCTACCTGGGCCCCGACGGCAGGACGAGCCCCGGCGAGAAGCAGAACACCACCACCAACCTCAACAGCGACCTGTACTTCCAGCGGATCAACGACAACCGGGTGGTGGAGCGGCTGATCGACCAGCCCGCCCCCAACGGGCCGGAGCCGGAGGTCAAGGATGCCATCCGCGGCTACGTGAAGGGGTACAACCGCTACCTCGCCGAGACCGGCGTCACCAACATCTCCGACCCGGCCTGCCGCGGCGCGGCCTGGGTGCGCCCGATCACCGAACTCGACGTCTACCGGCACGCGCACGCCGAGATCATCATGGGCGTTGCCGACCCGCTGCTGGACGGCGAGGTCAACGCCGCACCCCCGGGGGCATCGGCGGCACCACAGGCCGCCGCACCACGGGCGAAGGCCGGACAGCAGGAGGCCGCGCCGCAGGACGCCGCTCCGCAGGCCTCGCCCGAGGAGACCGCGGCGAAGATCGCCGACGCGATGGCCGCCGCCCGCAGCGAGGGCAGCATGGGCAGCAACGCCCTGGCCGTCGGCTCCCAGGGCGTGGCCGCGGGCACCGGCACCGGCATGCTCCTCGCCAACCCGCACTTCCCCTGGCAGGGCAAGAACCGGATGTGGCAGAGCCAGCTCACCATCCCGGGCCGGTTCAACGTCTCCGGAGCCAGCCTGCTCGGCCTGCCCGCCGTGAACATCGGGCACACCGACGACGTCGCCTGGAGCCACACCGTCGCCACCGTCGCCCCGTTCGGCCTCTTCGACGTGCAGGTGGACCCGCTGCACCCGACCAACTACCTGGTGGACGGCGCCTGGCAGCCCATGGCCTCCCAGCAGGTCGGCGTCGACGTGCTGAACGCGGACGGCACCGTCGGCCGGGTCACCCGCACGCTGTGGTCCACCCGCTACGGGCCCGTCACCACCTCCATGCAGGGAATCCCGCTGCCCTGGGTGGTGAGCGCCCACGCGGTGCGCGACGCCAACATGGACAACCTGCGGGCCCTGAACACGTGGCTCCACCTCGACCAGGCCAAGGACGTCAACGACGTCGTCAGCGCCCTGGAGACCACCGAGGGCGTCCCCTTCTTCAACACCGTCGCCGCCGACCGCAAGGGCAACGCCCTCTACGCCGACATCCAGGCCGCCCCGAACATCACCGACGCCCACGCGCAGTCCTGCCTCACCTTGACCGGCCAACTGCTGTTCAACCAGCCCCTGAAGCTGCCCAACATCCCGCCGATCTCCATCTTCGACGGCAAACGCAGCGAGTGCGACTGGCCCGACGACCCGAACGCGGTCGCACCCGGCCTGCTGGACCCGCACAAACAGCCGCGCCTGATCCGCTCCGACTTCGCCGGCAACGCCAACGACAGCGCCTGGCTCGCCAACCCCGAGCAGCCGCTGGCCTTCCCGCGCGTCATGGGCGACACCGCCGCACCCCGCTCGCTGCGCACCCAGGAGCTGATCCTGACCGCGCAGAACCGGATCAACGGCAACGACGGCCTGCCGGGCCGGGGCTTCACCCCGGAGAACATGCGCCAGCTGCTGTTCGCCGACAACAGCAGGGCCGCCGACCTCGCCCTCAACGCCACGGTGACGGCGTGCCAGAACACCCTGTTCGGGCTCGTCCTGGTGGACGGCAACCTCGTCAACATCAGCGAGGCCTGCCCGATCCTGGCCGCCTGGGACCACACCTACACGGCGGACAGCCGGGGTTCGTGGCTGTTCGAGAACTTCTGGGCCTACCTGACGAACGGGCAGACGCCCGACAAGCTGCCCTGGCGGGTGCCCTTCGACCCCAAGGACCCGGTGCACACGCCCAATTCGCTGGACCCCGGCAACGACGCCGTCCGCAACTCGCTCGCCCGCGCGGTCCTCGCGCTGCGCAACTCCGGCATCGCGCTGAACGCGCGGCTGGGGGACGTCCAGAAGATCACCCGCAACGGCGAGCAGATCCCAATCCACGGCTCGATCCACGAACTGGGCGTGCTGAACGTGGTCACCCCCGGCATGGTCGACGGCAAGCTGGACATCACCTTCGGCTCCAGCTTCATCCAGCAGACGCTGTTCACCGCCGACGGCCCGCCGCAGTCCGCCTCGGTGCTGACCTACTCCCAGTCCGCCAACCCCAACTCGCCGCACTACGCCGACCAGACCCGGCTGTTCTCGGCGGGCCAGTGGGTGACGGAACGGTACACCGAGGACCAGATCGCGGCCTCACCGGTCCTGGAGGTCAAGGTCCTTGACTGAGACCGCGCCGCACACGACACCACACCCGAGGGGGAGCAGCGTGACGAAGAAACCCACCCGCTGGCGAACGGTGGTGGCCCTGCTGGCCGCCGTCGTCGGATTCGTCGGGACGGCCGCCGCGGCCGTCCCGGCCCAGGCGGCCCAGCCGGCCCCCGCGGGACCGCCCCGGATGGCGGACGGCTTCGGCCTGACCCAGGTCGACACGACCGTCGGCGGACCCACCAACTTCTACCTCACCGTCACCACGCCCGAGGTCACCGGCAAGCACCACATCAAGATCATCCTGCCGAGCGGCTACTACGACGACCCCGCCAGGCGCTACCCCGTGCTGTACTTCCTGCACGGCTCGCCCGACGACCCGATCCAGCAGACCTACCCGGCGCTGACCACCTCCAACGCGATGATCACCGTCATCCCGGACGGCGGCCCCCGCGGCTGGTACGCCAACTGGCTCAACCAGAACACCGTGCTCGGCGCCCAGAACTGGGAGAACTTCCACCTCAACCAGGTGATCCCGTTCATCGACGCGAACCTGCGCACCGTCGCCACCAAGAAGGCCAGGGCGATCGCCGGCGTCTCCATGGGCGGGTTCGGCGCCTTCCACTACGCCCAGGACCGCCCCGACCTGTTCAGCCAGACCGCCTCCCTGTCGGGCGACATCGACCTGTCCGCCGACTCCATGGACCTGCGGCTGGCCGCCGTCGCCACGCTCGTCGACGCGCAGGGCGTCGTCTGCGCCTCGGCGTCCGGGTTCTGCGACCCGAACAACGACCCCTACAAGCCCGGTGTGGACAGCGACGCCCTGTTCGGCTCGCCCTACCCGGTGTTCAACGTGGACTGGCGCTGGAACGCGGTCGACCCGTCGCAGCACATGGACAAGCTCGCCGGTGTCGGCGTCTCCGTCTACGTCGGCAACGGCCGCGGGGTGCCCACCGACCTGGAGTTCTGGCTGGAGGGCGCGTCCAAGCACGTCAAGGACCGCATGGACGCCCTGGGCATGCCGTACTACTACGTCGACTACGGCGACGGCTCCGCCTGGGGCACCCAGTGCAACGGCGGCCACAACGGCTACTGCTGGGAGCAGGACCTGCGCGACCTGATCCCGCGCCTGGAGCGGGCCTTCGCCTCCTGACGGCCGTACGGAACCGCTGAAGGCCGGGGGGGGGGCGCGCGCGGCGGGGGGGTGGGAGGGGCGCCGCGGCGCCGCGCGCGAGGGGTCGGGGGGGGGGGGGGCCGAGAACGCAGGGG
>NZ_JBHWGV010000029.1:62881-86217 GCF_042732955.1 Kitasatospora sp. NPDC059747
CGAGCCGCTGCCAGGCGTCGCGCCCCGCCCCCCCCCAGGGGGGGGGCCCCCCCGGCCCCCGGCCTCGCCCCCGTGCTGCATCATGGGGGGGGGGCGCCGCAGCATCCGGCTCGGCGCGACGCCCAGGTCGTCGGCCAGGTGCCGGCAGGCGCGGGCGAACACGGCCAGCGCGTCGGCCTGCCGACCGCCGCGGTACAGCGCGCGCATCAGCATCGCGGCCACCGGCTCGTTCAGCGGGTGCTCCGCGGACAGCGCGAACAGCTCGGCCACCGCCTCGGCGGGCCGGCCCAGCCGCAGCTGCCACTCCGACTTGCGCTGCGCGACGGCGATCCGGCGCTCGGTGAGCCGCACCCGTTCCAGCTCGGCGAGCGGACCGGGCAGCCCGGCCAGGAGCTCGCCGCGGAAGAGGTCCAGCGCCCGCGCGCACAGGCGCACCGCCTCGGCCGTGTCACCCGCCCGGTGGGCGCTCCTCGCCTCGGCGACCAGGTCCTCCATGCGCGCCAGGTCCACGTCGGCCGCGCCGGGGACGAGCCGGTAGCCGCAGCGGTCGTGCTCGATCACCTGCTCCGGGCCGTCCCCCAGGCGCAGCGCCTTGCGCAGCCGGTAGACGTAGACCGGCACCACGTTGGTCACCGGCGGCTCCTGGCCCCAGACACCGTCCAGGAGCTCCTGGCGGCTGACCGTCCGTCCGCCGCGCAGCGCCAGCGCCGCGAGCACGGCCTGCTGGCGCAGGTGCCCCAGGTTCAGCGGGCGCCCGTCCTGCCAGGCCCGCAGCGGCCCGAGCACGGAGATCCGCACCCGCGCCCCGCCCGCCCGCACGGCGCCGCCACTGCGCAGCACCGGGCCCGCCTCCCGCGTGCGGGGGCCGCGGCCGGGGGAGACGAGCCCGCAGTCGAAGGCGTGGACGATGGCGGAGGCCCGGTCCCGCAGCCCGAGCTTGGCCAGGATCCGCGCGAGGTGCCCGGCCACGATCTCCTCGGGAACGGCCAGCGCCGCGGCGATCTCGTCGTCCCGCAGCCCACAGCCGACCGCGTGTAGCACCTCGCGCTCCCGCCGGTCGAGTTGCTGCCCCCTGAGCTCCGTGTGGCCGAGCACGGCGGCGCTCGGCCGGCCGACGGTGACGGTCATCGACATCGCTGCTCCCTGGACTCCGGGCCGACCGCTCGGGCGGACGGCGTCGACAAGCTAGTGGGGCAGTGACCGCCACGTAATCCGGAACGATCCGGGGTAACCGGGTGCATGACCGAGACGGGCCGTCCTCTGCCCAGCGCGAAAAACGGTGTGCGCGGGGCCGGGCCCGGGGCAGCCTTGGCGGTATGAAGATCCTGGTGCTCGGCGGTTCGTCGTTCCTGGGGCGGGCGTTCGCCGCCGAAGCCCTTGCCCGTGGTCACGAGGTGACCACGTTCAACCGCGGCCGCTCGGCCGCCGACCTGCCCGGTGTGGAGGCGGTGCGCGGCGACCGCGACTCGGACGCGGACCTCGCGCGCCTGGCGGAGCGGCGGCGCTGGGATGCCGTCGTCGACACCTCGGCCCAGCAGCCCGCCCAGGCGGCGGCCTCCGCCCGGCTGCTGCGCGAGCGCGCCGGGCACTACACGCTGATCTCCTCCGTCCACGCCTTCGAGGACTGGCCGGCCCGTGTGGTCGACGAGTCCTCGCCGCTGCACCCGTGCCCCGCCGACACCCCGCCCGGGCAGGAGTTCAGCGCCGCGCTCAAGGCCGGCTGCGAGCGGGCGGTGCAGGAGCACTTCGGCGCCGGGTGCTCCCTGGTCCTCAACAGCGGGCTGCTGATCGGCCCGTACGAGCGGGGCGGCCGTCTGCCGTGGTGGCTGGAACGGATGGCCCGCGGCGGCCGGGTGCTGGCGCCCGGCGAGCCCGGCCGGCCCGTCCAGCTGATCGACGTCCGGGACTTCGCGCTGTTCGGCCTGGACCTGCTGACGGCGGGCACGGCCGGCCGCTTCCTCACCACCGCGCCGCCCGGCCTGCTCACCTACGGGCAGTTCCTGGACACCTGCGCGCAGGTGGCGGGGGAGGGGCGCGCCGAGCTCGTCTGGGTCCCGGACGCGCCGCTGGTCGCCGAGGGCCCGGACGCCGTCCAGCCGTGGAGCGAACTGCCGCTGTGGATGCCCGACGTCCCCGAGGCGGCCGGCACCTGGCAGGTCGACACCGCCCGCGCCCGGGCGGCCGGCCTGCGCTGCCGCCCCTTCGCCGAGACCGCCCGCGACACCTGGCAGTGGCTGCGCGGGCGCGGCCCGGCCGACGACACCGAACCCGACGGCCGCAAGCGCGGCCGATTCCCGCTGGGCATCGAACCGGCGAAGGAACAGCGCCTCCTGACAGCCCTGTCCTGACCTCGGGGACCCCTGCCCCGGTGACTCAGCGCTCCTGCCCGGGAAGGGCGGGCGGGCCGTCCTCGGTGAGCATGGTGGCGCGCGCCCGCTGCACGTACCGGTCGATCAGGTGGCGCAGCACGCTGACGGTGGCGGCGACGTCCTGCTCAGGGATGCCGTCCATTGCGTCGGCCAGTCCGGTGATGTTGGCCTGTTTCAGCCGGTCGAGCACGGCGTGTCCCTCGGCGGTGAGTTCGACCTGGCGGGCCCGGCGGTCCGTCGCGTCCTGGGTGCGGGCCACCAGCCGCTGGCCCTGGAGGCGGTCGATCTGCCGGGTGACGTGGGAGGACTTGACCATGAGGCGGTGGGCGAGGTCGGTGACCCGGCTGGCGCCCTCGGCTTCGGCGAGCGCGCGCAGCAGGTAGATGTCCGAGCGGGCGGCGGTGATGCCGGCCCGGGCCATCTGGCGTTCGTGCTGCTGTGAACGCGTCAGGAGGTAGGCCAGACTGGCCAGTACGGCCTCCAGGTCCGAGGTGGTGGTCCGTTCGTCTACGGGGTCTTCGGCGTCCGACATGCAGGAACCTTAGCGATCCGGTGCGGGCCGCGGCGGTGGTGCGGCGGTCGTGCGGTGCCGGTGCGGGCCTCTGACCGGATTTCGGACAGATTCGTTCGCCACCCGGCGGGGCCTTTCGCCGCCACGGACCGCGAGTTAGCGTGACGATGAGTTAGTTGCTTAAGGCACGCAATGAACCCGGGGGCCGCTTCACCACCCCGCTGCACCACCCCACCACGCCCCCTCCAGCCGCCGGCACACCAAGCTCCGGGAAGGGAGCCCCCCATGGCCACGGCCGCACCCACCCCCCGCTTCACCCACCCCGCCGCCCGCGGCGCCTGCCCCTTCGCCCCGCCCCCCGCCTACCAGCAGGCCCAGCAGGAGGAGCCGGTCAGCCGCGTCTCCCTGTGGGACGGCACCCCCAGCTGGTTCCTCACCCGCTACGACGACATCAAGGCCGTCCTCGCCGACCCCCGCTTCAGCTCCGACGCCACCCGCCCCGGCTTCCCCTTCATCAGCGCCGGCGCCCGGCAGCTGGGCGCCGGCCAGGTCACCTTCATCCGGATGGACGACCCCGAACACGCCCGCCAGCGCCGGATGCTCACCGGCGAATTCATGATCAAGAAGGTCGAGGCGCTGCGCCCCGAGATCCAGCGCATCGCCGACCGCCTCCTCGACGACATGACCGCCGGCCGCACCGAGGCCGACCTCGTCAGCGACTTCGCCCTGCCCCTGCCCTCCCTCGTCATCTGCCTGCTCCTCGGCGTCCCCTACGAGGACCACGCCTTCTTCCAGGAGTGCAGCCGCGTCCTGCTGCGCCGCGACTCCCCGCCCGAGGACGTCGACGCCGCCCAGAAGCGCCTGGCCGACTACCTCGTCGCCCTCACCGAGACCAAGCGCACCGCACCCGACGACGGCATCCTCAGCCGCCTGGCCGAGCGCGGCGAGCTCACCACCGAGGAGATCGGCGCGATGGGCCGCCTCCTCCTGATCGCCGGGCACGAGACCACCGCGAACATGACCGCCCTGTCCGTCCTCGCCCTGCTGCGCAACCCCGCCCAGCTCGACCACCTGCGCGCCCACCCCGAGTCCGTCCCCGGCGCGGTCGAGGAACTGCTGCGCTACCTCACCATCGTCCACTCCGGCCTGACCCGCGTCGCCACCGAGGACGTCGAGGTCGGCGGCGTGACGATCCGGGCCGGCGAAGGCGTCATCTGCATGGTCAGCACCGCCAACCGGGACGCCGCGCAGTTCCCCGGCGGCGACGAGCTCGACCTCACCCGCGACGCCCGCCGCCACCTCGCCTTCGGCTTCGGCACCCACCAGTGCCTCGGCCAGCCCCTCGCCCGCCTGGAACTCCAGATCGCCCTCGACACCGTCCTGCGCCGCCTGCCCGGACTGCGCCTGGCCGTCCCCTTCGAGGACGTCCCCTTCCGCGGCGAGATGCTCGTCTACGGCCTCCACGCACTGCCCGTCACCTGGTAAAACCCCCAGCCCCCATACCAGTTCACCCACCTCGAAGGGAAAACCCGTGCTCGTCACCATCGACCAGGACAAGTGCTGCGGCGCCGGAAGCTGCGTCCTCGCCGCCCCCGACGTCTTCGACCAGCGCGACGAGGACGGCATCGTCGTCCTGCTCGACGCCCGCCCGCCCGCGGACCTCCACCAGGCCGTCAAGGACGCCGCCGACGTCTGCCCCGCCGCCGCGATCCGCCTGGAACTCGCGTGACCGCACTGCGGCGGATCGCCGTCGTCGGAGCCGGCGCCGCCGGACTGCACACCGCCGAAGCGCTGCGCCGGGCCGGCTACGACGGCCGCCTCACCCTCGTCGGCGCCGAGGACGCGCCGCCGTACGACCGGCCGCCGCTGTCCAAGCACCTGCTCTCCGGCCAGTGGCAGCCCGAACGCCTCACCCTGCGCGAGCCCCACGCCCTGGCCGAGCTCCGGCTCGACCTGCGCCTGGGCGTGGCCGCCGCCGCCCTGGACCGCCGGGCCCGCACCGTCCGCCTCGCCGACGGCCACGAGGTGCCCTGCGACGCCGTCGTCATCGCCACCGGGGTCCGCCCGCGCCGCCTGCCCGGCGCCGAGACCCCGCTGGCCGGCGCCCACGTGCTGCGCACCCTTGCCGACGCCCTCGCCCTGCGCGAGGACCTGCGCACCGGCGGCCGGCTGCTGGTGGTCGGCGGCGGACTGCTCGGCGCCGAGGCGGCGGCCACCGCCGTCGCCCTCGGGGCCGAGGTCACCTGGCTGGTCTCCACCCCGACCCCGCTGGCCGGCGTCCTCGGCACCGAGACCGCCGCCCTGCTGGCCGGACTGCACCGCGAACACGGCGTGCGGATCCACGTCGGCACCGCCACCCGGGTCCTTGAGCGCGGCGGGCGCGCCACCGGCGTCCGCCTCGCCGACGGCACCGACCTCGCGGCCGACACCGTCCTGATGGCCGTCGGCTCCGAACCCGCCACCGGCTGGCTGGCCGGCAGCGGCCTCGCCCTGGCCGACGGTGTGCTCTGCGACGCCTACTGCGCCGCGGGCGACGGCGTGTGGGCCGCCGGCGACGCCGCCGCCTGGCCCGACCCGCACACCGGCCGCCACCGGCGCCTGGAGCAGCGCACCAACGCCACCGAACAGGCCCTGCACGCCGCCCGCAACCTCCTGGCCGGCCCGGACGGCACCCGCCAGGCCTACACCCCGGTCCCGTACCTGTGGACCGACCAGTACGGCCTGCGGATCCAGGCCTTCGGCCGCCCCGGCGCCGCCGACCGCTTCGAACTCGTCGACGGCACCGTGGCCGAGCACCGCTTCGCCGCCGCCTGCGTCCGCGACGGACGGGTCGTGGGCGCGGTCGGCATCGCCGCCGCCAAGGCCCTGCGCGGCCTGCGCGCCCAGGTCGCCGCCCACGGCCCCTGGCCCCCCGACCAGGCCTGACCCGGCGGTAGGGGGCGCGTATAGTCCGGGGTCTGATGATCATTCGTATTCCAATTCTTGGGGTTTCCTTGAGCAACACCTCCATCAGGCGGCGCGGCGCGTTCCTGTTCGCGACCACCGCCCTCGTCACCGCCGGCGTCATGGGCGGCACCGCCCAGGCCGTGCCCAACTCCGGCTCGCTGTGGGTCGGTTACGGCAAGAGCAACACGTACGCCAGCGTCAAGTGCGTCCAGCAGATCTCCAACTCCCTGCACTACCAGACCGGTTACCACACGATCGACGTGGACGGCTCGTTCGGCCCCGACACCGACGGGGCGGTCAGGGCCATCCAGAAGTGGGCGAGCCTGGACCAGGACGGCGTCGTCGGCCCGCGGACCGGCGACGTCATGATCACGGCCACCAAGGACGCCTACGGCTGCTACTCCTCGCTGCCGACCCTGAAGTGACACCGGGCCTTCGTCCCGCCCCTCCCGGGCGGGACGGAGGCCTGTCGTCCGCCGCTCCGGACCGGCACAATCGCCGGTACGACGATGCCCGGCACGCTGGTAGAGGGGGGCAGTCCCCGGGGCGGCAGGAGGAGGGCGCATGGGGTTGTACGGGTATCTGGCGCTGTGGTGCGCGGTGTTGGGCGCGGTGGCGCTGACCGGCTACGGGCGGTCGCTGGCCGGGGTGAGCCGGGCCCGGCGGACGGTCCGGGCCCGGGGCCGGATCGAGGTGGTGCGGCAGGGCCGGCACGGGGGCCCCGGGCGCGGCGGCATCCCGGTGGTCGTCTCGTACCGCGACCCGGACACCGCCCGGGAGGTCACCGTGACGAACGACGGCGAGCGCGGCGAGGCGATCACCGCCGCGTGGACGGGCCGCGAGATCGGGGTCCACTACCCGCGCGGCAGGCCGCACGCCTACCGGTTCACCAATCGCCCCCAGGAGGGCGGCCGCGGACTGGGCCTGCCGAACACCGCGGTGTTCCTGATCTACGCCGGGGCGGTCGTCGTCACGGCGGTCGACCGGGGCTGGCCCTGGGCGCTGGCCGGCTTCTGCGGGCCGTGGGCCGCCGTCGGCGCCTGGCACCTGCCCGGGAACGTGCGCGACGTGCGCCGCCGCCGCGAGACGCTGGCCTCGATGGCCGCCGCCGGGGGCCGGATCGTCGCGGTGCTCAAGGACGTCGGCACCGACTCGGAGGGCGGCACCCTCACGACCGTCACGCCGGTCGTGGCGTTCACCACCCGCGAGGGCACGGCCGTCACCGCCCACTGCACCTCGGGGCTGCCGGACCCGGCCGGCGCGTACGGACGGGAGGTCACCGTCCACTACACACCGGACGACCCGGCCGTCTTCACCCTGAACCGCGCGGCCGAACAGCGCTCCTTGCGCACGGACATCCCGGTCAACGTGGTGGGCCTCCTCGCCGTCGCGGCGGCGGCCGTCGTGGGGGCGCTCCTGCTGTGACGCGATCGTCCCACCGTCCGCCCCCGGAGCAGCGCCGGTCACCCCGCCTGAAACCCGGCTGCGGCCGCGGGGGCGGCGGCACTAGCCTGACGGCTTTGCGAAGCGGAGGAGGGGCGCGGTGCTGGTCATGCCGGGGCGGCGGACGTCGACGATGGAGCTGCTGGCCGCCGAGGCGGCCGGCCGGGGGATGCGGGTCCTGGCGGCGGAGGAGGCGGGCCCGGACACGGGACCGGTGGCGGGACCGGTGCACTGGTACGGCGGGCCGCTCGCGGGTGCGCGGCTGGCGGAGCGGCTCGGGTTCGCGCTGCTCGAACCGGCCGACGACTGGCTCGCCGAGCTGCCGGAGGAGTTCACCCGCCGGGACGTCAGGGCGGCGACCCTCGCGGACGCGTGGGCGCTGGACCGGCCGACGTTCGTCAAGCCGCCGCGGGACAAGTCCTTCCCGGCGGACGTCTACGCCGACGGCTCCCGCCTGCCCGCCGGCCTGGACCCCGCGACACCGGTGCTGCTCTCCGAGGTGGTGACGTTCGCGGCCGAGTACCGGCTGTTCCTGCTGGACGGGCGGATCGCGACGGCGAGCCGGTACGCGGTGTTCGGCCGCCTCGACCCGCGACCGCTCGACGGCGACCCCGCCGCCACGGAGATCGCCGAGTTCGTCGCCCGACTGGTCGCCGTGGCCGGCCCCACCCTGCCGAGCGCCGTCGTCCTGGACGTCGGACAACTGCTCGACCCCTACCGCCCGGGCCACCGCTGGGCCGTGGTGGAGGCGAACATGGCGTGGTTCTCGCACGCGTACGCCGCCGACCCGGCACGTGTGCTGGACGTGGTGCTGCGCGCGGCCGGACCGCGCGAGCACGTGCGCCCGGAGGACCTGCGATTCGTGCGGCACCCGGAATACCCGGAGCACCCAGGGCAGTGAGAAGGGCCGGGACGTCGCCCCGGCCCCTCCCTCAGTGGCGGATTCCGGAGAACCCGCCGGTCGGCTCAGACACACTCCCACCCGTACGTCGACTCGGACACACATACGCTGGTGTTCAGGTGGCCGTTGATGCCGAACGCGTGCGAGCCGGGGTAGTAGAGGTCGGACGTGCCGTTCATGTAGACCCGGTAGTCGGTCCAGGGCCCGCGGAGCGTGAAGAAGACCGTGGAGACGTCCTCCGCACGGTTGTAGGACACGCCGTCGACGCAGATCTGCTCGCCGTAGCCGTTCATCGGGCTGCAGCGGGAGGACGCCTGGGCCGGGGCCGCGACCGCAACCGTTGCCGCGAGCATCGCTCCGGCCAGCAGGGCAGCTCGAACTGTGCGCATGTGGTTCCCCCTTGTGCGATGGATGGCGCCGGGAAAATTACGCTGTCGGCCGTCGAGCGCGACGGGAACGCCCGCATCGACATCCAGCATTGAAACAGCGGGGGCAACGGTGGGCAAGCCTTCCGTCAAAATGCGTCCGACCAGCTGTAATTGACGGACAGACGTGCCGCAAGAGACACTTTTCCGGACTGAATGACAGGTAAGTGACATAGCATCATAATGACCTTGACCTGGGGGGATGCTGCGCTGGATCGCTCTTGTGCCGGTCCCGGAAAAGCTATTCAGGTCGATAGTCGCGCATACGGGGAAAATTCCCCAGACCTGCCTTTCCGTGGAATGTTGAATTCCTGAGGGACAAGGTCGCCGCCGACCGCGTAACCGAAGGGCGGAACCGCGCGGTCCGATCCCTCGTCACCTACGGTGGCCGGTCGCCCGCACCGGCCTGACCGGGGGAAACGTGTTCATGTCGCTGCTGCGGACCGCCGCGCGCCGACCGTGGCCGCACCCGAACGACCGCACGGCGAAAGGCCAGCAGACATGACCACGCATACCGACAGCGCCACCGAGCGGCCCGGGCAGCCCGAGCAGCCCCCGGCGCAGCCCGCCGGCCCCACGGTGTCCCGGCGGCGCCTGCTGCGGATCGGGGCCGGCGTCGCGGGCGGCGGGGCCCTGCTGGGGGCCGGTGCCGCGGGCGGGATGCTCGCCGGGTGGCTGCCCGGCGGGGTGGTGCTGAAGAAGGCGCTGGGCATGACCGGCATGGACGGCACCGTGCCCGACGCGGCGCCGGGCGCGGTGCACGTCGAGCAGGTCCGCTCGGCGGCGCGCGGCCGGAACGTCACGATGGTGACCATGCTCCCGCCCGGCGCCACGGCGAGCACCGACCTGCCGGTGTGCGTGCTGCTGCACGGGCGCGGGAACGACGCCCAGGGCATGGTGACCCTGGGCCTGCCGCAGTTCCTGGCGGCCGCGGTCAAGGCCGGCGTGCCGCCCTTCGCCGTCGTCGCGGTGGACGGCGGGGACGCCACGTACTGGCACCAGCACGCCCCCGGCGACGGCGACGACCCGCAGACGATGCTTCGCGAGGAACTCCCGGGCTGGCTGCACGCCCGCCAACTGCCCACGCCACGCGCCGCGATGGGCATCTCGATGGGCGGCTCCGGCGCCCTGCAGTACGCGATCGGCCGCACCCACGCCGGCCGCAACCTCGACGCCGTCGCGCTGCTCAGCCCGGCCGTCTTCCGCACCTGGGCGGACGCCCGCACCACCGGCGGCTACGCCGACGAGACGGACTGGCAGGCCCACGAGCCGGCGCTGCGCCTCGACGGGATGCAGACCGGTGCCCTCGGCGTGTGGTGCGGCCAGGAGGACCCGTTCTGCCCCGCCGCCCGCGAGGTCGCCCGTCAGGCCCGCGCCCGCGAGGCGCACTTCCCCGACGGCCTGCACACGGACGGCTTCTGGCGGCGGGTGCTGCCCGACGCGATGTCCCTGCTCGGGCACACCCTCGCGACCGGGTCCTGACCCGTCGCCACTACCCTGCCGGGGTGACCGAGAAGACGATCAACCGTTACCGCCAGGCCGTGGAGCCGCTGCTGGGGCCGGGCGAGGCCTTGCTGGACGTGGCGAAGGTGGTCCCGGTGGCCGGGGTCGGGGCGCTGGGGGCCGACCCGGTGCCGTTCGGGTCGGCGCTCGCGCGCATCGGCGCGGTGGCCGGGGGAGGGGGCAGCACGGCGGCGGCCTTCCCCGCCGGGACGGCCCTGGGGAAGGCCGGGCTGCTGACGGTCACCGACCGCCGGGTCGCCTTCGTCGAGGCGGGCCCGGACCTCCGCAAGCCCGGCCGCCTGCTCTGGGCCGCGCCCCGGGCCCGGGTGGCACGGGCCGAGCGCCGGCCGAGGACGCAGGCGATGGCGCGCTTCCGGCTCCACTTCGCGGACGGTTCGTCGGTGGCGATGATGACCATGCGCCGGCGCACGATCGAGTCGCTGGCCGTCCACCTGGGCCGGTGACGGGTGCTCAGGCCCCGGCGTCCGCCCGGCGCAGCAGGTAGGCGCCGGAGGCGGCGGCCAGCAGGGCCATGCAGGCGGCGAAGACCAGGCCGGCGTGGGCCAGGCCGAGCGGCCCGGTGAGCGGGCCGACGCCGATGACGGGGACCGAGATGCCGAAGTAGGCGACGACGAACAGCGCCGAGAGCGCGCCGCCGCGGTGCTCGGCGGGGCTCGCGGTGGCGACCTCGCCCACCGCGCCGCGCAGCCCCATGCCCTGGCCGGCGCCGCCCACCAGCGCGGCGAGCACTAGCAGGGCCAGGACGGCCCACGCGAGCGAACCCGCCAGCAGCGCCAGCCCGGCGATCAGCACCAGGCAACCCAGCGGGATGGCCCGCGCGGTGCCCAGGCGGGGGACGAGGAGCTGGCCGAGCGTGGAGGCGAGGAAGGCCGCGAAGACGACGAGCCCGACGACGGCCCGGTTGTGGACGTCCAGCGCCTCGGCGAGGAAGGCGGGGCTGACCGACGTGAACACCCCCAGCAGGGAGAACCCGGCGAACGCGGCGAGCCCGGCCGGGACGAACACCCGCCGGACCTCCGGCGTCAGCTCGGCCCGCTGGGGCCGGGCGGTGCGCAGCGGCCGGGTGCCGGCGACGGTCTCCGGCAGCGTCAGCACGAGGGCGAACGAGGCGGCGAGCAGCACCAGGTGCACCACGAACGGCAGCACCAGGGGCCGGGGCGCGTACTGCGACAGCAGTCCCGACAGCAGGGGGCCGCAGCCGAGCCCGCCCATGTTGGCGGCGGTGGCGGCGAAGCCCGCGCGTCCCCGGTGCCGCGCCGGGGCGAGCTCCAGCACGTACGCGGTGGCCGTGCCGGTGAACAGGCCCGCCGACAGCCCCGACAGCAGCCGCCCGAGGCAGAGCAGCGCCACGCTGTCCGCGGCCAGGAACACGACGGCGCTGCAGGCCGCGAAGCCCAGCCCGCACAGCAGGACGGGCCGGCGCCCGACGGTGTCCGAGACGTTGCCGACCAGCAGCAGGACGCCGATGACACCGAAGGCGTAGACGGCGAACACGACCGTCACCGTCAGCTCCGAGAAGCCGATCCGCTCCCGGTACAGCCCGTACAGGGGCGTGGGCAGGGTGGTCCCGGCCATGGCCACGGCGAACGCGAAGGCGGCCGGCAGGTAGCCCGCCCGGGCGGCAGCAGGCCGGACGGCCCGATGATCGGTCACCACGCCACGATAGGCACGCCACCCGGCCCGGCCCCCGGCCGGCGGCTCCGCGCTGCGCCGACCGGCCGTACGCCGCGCTGCGACCGCCTGCGGTTGATCATGGCTGCGGCTGGGCCTACGCTGGCCGGGTGAATGCAGCCGTACCGCAGCAACTCGCCGTCCTTCCGGGTGAGTTCGTCGTCGAGCAGCACGGCCCCGGCGCCCCGGTGCCCGGCGGCGACTGGCTCGCCCTGGTCCGCGCCCCCGAGGGCCTGACCGTCGTCCGGCCCGCCGACGCCGGGGCCGACGCTGGGGACGCGGGCGAGGGCGCGGAGCGCTGGGCCGCGTTCTACGGCGGGCAGACGGCCCACGGGCTCGACGTGCCCGGGATGCTGGCGGCGCTGCTGACCCCGCTGGCGGCGGCCGGGATCCCGGTCTTCACCGCCTCCACCTTCCACGCCGACCTCGTCCTGGTCCCCGTCGCCCGCCTCGCCGCCGCGACGGCCGCCCTGCGCGCGGCCGGGCACGCCGTCGGACAACCAGCCGACGGGCACCGGGGCACCCCTGAGCGCGAGGCTCACAGGAAGAAGCTGTCCCCGGGAACATAGGGATTCTCGACGTCTGTCCTGGTGTCCGGGGAAAACCCCTGGGCATCGAGGTACACATTGCTGTTGGAACTCACGTTCCCGTTCAGGATGTTGCCGTCGTCGTCGAACGCGCTGAGCGAGACATCGGACGCGCCGAAGATGGACGCGATGCCGCTGGGGGAAAGGATGATGTCCAGGAGCGACCTGTCGAAGACGTTCGCGCTCTTCCCCGGCTCGATCGTGATGGCGTGCTTCCTGGCCTTGCCGAGGAGCTCGCCCGCGGCCGCGACCGCCTCGGCGCTCCTGGAGCCCGTGGCCACGGTGCCCATGAGCAGTTCGCCGGACACCCCTATGAACGCCCGCAGGTCCTTGACCGTCCGGATGGTCTCCGGCAGCCGGCCGGCCGTCACGGCGCCTTTGATCTCCCCGATCCCGTTGGCCATGAGGGCGAGGTCCGCCACGAAGTCCGCCGCGAGCCAGTCCGCGTTCGGGCCGGCGATGACGTACATGGTCCTTCCGCTGACGTTCGTCACCTGCACCGTCGCGGACAGGGCGCTCGACTCCGAGGCCGCCTGAACCCGCACCCCTGCCGCGGTCGAGGTCCTCGCGGTGGCGGCGGTGGCGGTGGCGGCGGGGGCCAGGGAGAGAGTCGCCCCGGACAGCACGGCGGCCAGCGCGGCCGCCGCCGTGGCGCGGCGGACGTTTCGAATGCGGCTGCTCCTGTCGTTCATTTCTCGTCCTTTCGAGATCGCTCGTCAGAGGTTGGCGCAAGGGGTTCTGAATGACCTTCACCGCAGCCGGCGGGGCCCGGCCGGCCAGGGTTCTCCTTTTCGTCGTCCTTCCTGGCCGTGAGTCATCTTCCTGCTGCCGTGTCCGGCATCACCAGCCGCGTGGAAGCCGATGCTCCGCAAAATCCTGCCGCCCGTCTTCGCGTCATCGGCCGCACAGGATCCGCCGCCCGTCCGCGAGTTGCGTGATCACCGAGTCCTCCACGGGGCGTGCGCCGTACGCTTGTCCGGACAGCGACAGGGGACGTCACCGGGGGGTGCAGCGCTGGTGGAAACTCGCGGGGAAGGGGAAGGGGAAGGGGCAGGGGCAGGGGCAGGGGCAGGGGCGCCGGATCCGGGCCGGGCGGAGGACCTCGCCGAACTCATCGGCCTGCTCGGCGAGTTGCGGGCCTGGGCCGGACAGCCGTCCTACCGGGTGCTGGCCGGCCGGGTGGGGCCGCTGCTGCGGCCCGCGCGGACGGTGTCGGCGACCACGGTCGTCGACGCCTTCAAAGCCGGGCGCCGCCGCCTCGACCTCGACCTGCTCGTGGGCATCGTCCGCGCCCTGGGCGTCGACGACGCCGGCACGGAACGCTGGCGGGCGGCCTGCATCAGGGTGCACGCCGGGGCCAAGACCGGCGGCACCGCCGGGGTCTTCCGCCAACTGCCCGCCGACCTCGCCACGTTCACCGGGCGCGGACGCGAACTCGCCGCCCTGCTCGCGGCGGCCGGCCCCGGCGGCAACGCCGCGACGACCGTCGTGATCTCGGCGATCGAGGGCATGGCTGGGGTCGGCAAGACCCAACTGGCCGTCCACGCCGCCCACGAACTGGTCCGCGCCGGCCGCTACCGGGACATGCAGCTCTACGTCAACCTGCGCGGATTCGACCCCGAACTGCCCCCGGCCGATCCGGCGGCCGTCCTGGACGCCTTCCTGCGCCACCTGGAGGTGCCCGCCCAGCGCATCCCCGACGGCCTCGACGCCCGCGCGGCCATGTTCCGCGACCGCCTCGACGGCCGGGCCGCGCTGATCGTCCTGGACAACGCCGCCGACGAGGACCAGGTCCGCCCGCTCA
Source organism: Kitasatospora sp. NPDC059747 (assembly GCF_042732955.1). Taxonomy (NCBI): domain Bacteria; kingdom Bacillati; phylum Actinomycetota; class Actinomycetes; order Kitasatosporales; family Streptomycetaceae; genus Kitasatospora; species Kitasatospora sp. NPDC059747. The sequence goes on from NZ_JBHWGV010000029.1 coordinate 77,063, forward strand.
TCCCGGCCTGCCCGTCCAGCCTGGTCGTCGTCACCAGCCGCCGCAGCCTGCTCGGCCTCGACGGCGCCACCGCGACCCGGCTCGACGTGTTCGACCCCGCCGAGGCCCTCGCCCTGTTCGCCCGCATCGCCGGACCCGAACGCACCGCGGCCGAACCCGAAGCGGCCGCCGCGATCGTCGCCGCCTGCGGTCACCTGCCCCTCGCGGTCTCGCTCACCGCCGCCCGCCTGCGCTCGCGCCCCACCTGGACCCTCGCCTACCTGCTGAGCAAACTGCACACCCACGGCGTCGACTCCGTCGCCACCTCACGACAATCACTGCGCGGCGTCTTCGACCTCTCCTACGAGGGCCTGCCCCCGGCCGCGCAGCGCCTGTTCCGCCTCCTGCCGCTCAACCCCGGCCAGGACTTCACCCCCGGAGCCGCGGCGGCCCTGGCCGGCCTCGACGAACCCGGGACCGAACTGCTGCTGGAACGGCTCCAGGACGAACACCTGCTCCAGCAGAAGACCCCCGGACGCTACGCCCTGCACGACCTCCTCCACGCCTACGCCGCCGGACGCGCCCGCCCGGACCGGGACGAGGAACACACCGCCACCGGCCGCGTCCTCGCGTGGTACCTGGCCGGCGCCGACACCGCCGCCGACCGGATCGTGCCCTCCCGCTACGCCCTGGCGCCGGACCCCGCCCTCGCCGCCGCCTCGCCCCCGGCCTTCGAGGGCAGCGCCGACGCCATGGCCTGGTGCGACGCCGAGCACGCCAACCTGCTGGCCGCCGCCGAGAAGGCCGCCGCACTCGCCGAAAAGGCCGCCTCACCGCCGGTCGCCGGGGTGCCGGGCGGCGGCGACCTCGCCTGGCGCCTGGCGACCGCGCTGTCGACCTACCTGCACCTGCGCTGCCAGTGGCGGGAGCACGAGCACATCCACGAACTGGCGCTGGAGGCCGCCCTCGCCACCGGCCACCTGGCCGGCGAGGCCTGGGTGCGCAACAACCTGGGCATCTGCCTGGCCGCCCTCGGCCGGCCCGACCACGCCACCGCACACCTCACCCGAGCCCTCCAGGTGCGGCGCGTCCTCGGCGACGTGAGCGGCGAAGCGGCCACCCTGAGCAACCTCGCCCGCGCCGCCGCCGAGGCGGGCGACCTGGAGGCCGGCCTCGGCCACGCCCTCCAGGGCCTCGACGCCGCCACCCGCGCCGGCGACCGCAAACGGGAGGCCGCGGTCCTCAACAGCATCGCGATCTGCCTGTGGGAGCTCGGCCGGCCCGAGGAGTCGCTCGCCTACCTGCTGCGGAAACTGGCCATGCACCGCGAGGACGAGGACCCCAACGGCCTGGGCCTGGCCCTGCACAACATCGCCGAGGTGCACGAGGCCCTCCACCAGTACGACCGGGCCGCCGGCGTGCTCCAGGAGGCCCTCGACACCGCCCTCGCCGCGGGCGACGTCCACGCCGAGGCCGGAGCCCTCTTCGGCCTCGCCCGCTGCCTGCACGCCACCGGCCGCTCCCGCACCGCCCGCGCACACCTCCAGCGGGCACTCGCCGTCTTCGAGGACCTCGACGCCCCCGAAACCGCCCGCGCCCGCGACCTGCTCGCCACCCTCGACGCCTCCGGACCGCACACCTGAGCCGGGCGGGCGCCCAGCAGGATCTTGCGGGGCGTTGGCATGTCTGCTTCTGGCGGCAGGGGAACGGATTCCGAAGGATGTGCCGTGTCGCCCCAGCGGATCGCATCGATTCCGATCGGGAATCAGATCCGTTCTTCCCGGGGGGATTCCGCACATCGAGAAACATCGAGAAAGGAGACGGCAATGCGAACCGAACCCGTCTTGGTCGCGTACTCGAACTCCGACTACTCGTGGATCGCCACCGAGGGCGGGGTCGGCCGGTCGAAGTACGGGACCATCTGGCAGCGGGGCGGCGACGCCGCGTCCTGGCAACCGTGGACCACGCGCTGACCGACCCTCGGCCACCCTGCCGCAGGATCCGGCGGCACGTGACGCGGCCGTTCTCCGCGCTTCGGGACATCGGGAAACGAAGCCCGGGGGAACGGCCGCCGTCCGTCGGCGATCGGGGCGGTGGCCGTTCAGCGGCCGACGGTCACGCGGGAGACGATCGGCTGGTGGTCGGAGGGGATCTCGGCCAGGGGGTCGCCGCCCTTGCGGAGCCCGTCGTAGCCGACGATCCGCTCCTCGGAGAAGGAGGGCTGGGCGCCCGTCCCCTTGATGTAGCCGATGTAGTCCAGCCGGTTGCGGTACTTGGCGTAGCTGTTGTCCTTGTCGTCGCGCAGCCCGGCGCGCGGGTTGTCGACCATGTCGTAGGTGTAGCCGGTGGTGCCCGGCGTCGCGAGGATCCCGCCGAGCGCCTCGTTCGCCTTCGCGACCTCACCGCTGACGCCCGCCCCGGGCGCGTGACCGTTCTTCGGGTCCGTGGTGTAGTACTCGACGTTGAAGTCGCCCGCGACCACGACGGGTGCGCCCCCGGCCTTCCCCGAGGCCCAGGCCCGCAGTTCCTTGAGCTGTTCGAGACGGACCTTGCGCGTGTTCCCGACCGGGCTGCTCCCCTCCTCGTCGGCCTGGAGGTGGGTCCCCGCGACCCACACCGACTGCCCGTTCACCGACAGGCGCGCGAGCGCCGCGCCCTTGTTGGACTTGTAGTCGGAGGTCTTGGAGTCGGAGTTCCGGTACACGAGCTGGTGGGACTCCAGGATCGGGTACTTGCTGAGGAGCGTCACGCCTCCGTTGACGACGAACGGCGAGTTGCTGCAATTCCCCTCGTAACTCGTCCACCGGCCGGAGCCGCTGCAGTATTCGCCGACCAGGCTCGTCTGGTACGGGTAGACCTCCTTCAGCTCCATGGCGCGCATCGCCTGGGCGTACTTGTTGAACGCCTCGTCCAGCACGACGACGTCGGCGTTCTCCCGCTTGATGACCGCGGCGGCGGCCTCGCGCCGCTCCGCGCGGCGGTCGCTGCCCGGGGTGCCGGCGAGCTCGGTGATGGAGGGCAGCTGCTCCACGTTGAACGCCATGACGCTCAGGGACGGGGCTGCGCTCTCCGCGGCCGCCGCCGTGCCCACGGCCAGCGGGGACAGCAGCGCCGCCGTCCCGGTGACCACGAGCGCCGCGCGGGGGAGACGGGGGAGACGGGGAAGGTCGAGGGCCACGTGCTTCTCCAATTCGGTTCGGATCCGGTGTACTTGGTGGTCCCGCCGGTGACATCCGGGGCGGGGGCCGGACACTGCGAGAATCCCAGCGCCCCGCCCGCGAGCACATCCGGGAAATGCCGCAGTGTTCTTGCGGATTTCCCGCAGTGTGCAGGTTCCGCCCCGTCATGAGTTCGTGGCGCAACCTTCCGGCAACCGTTCGCGGGAATGGTTGACAGTGGTTGCCGCGTATCGGAGGGTGGAAGGCGTTCCGTCCCCGCACAAAGGAGCCGGTATTCCCATGCGATGTCCACGAAAAGCCGGTTGATGACCGTCCCCGCGATCGTCCCCGCGACCGCCCCCGTGAACACTCCCGCGACCGCCCCCGTGACCGTCGTCCTGGTCGACGACCACCTGACCGTGCGAGCCGGCACCCGGGCGCTCCTGGAACCCGAGGGATTCGTCGTGGTCGGGGAGGCCGCGGCCGGACCCGAGGCGATCGACCTCGTGCGGACGCGCCGGCCCGACCTCCTCGTCCTGGACATGGTGCTGGCGTCCGGCCCGGTGCAGTCGGCCATTCCCGAACTGCGCGCGGCCGCCCCGAGGACGGGGATCCTCGTGCACAGCATGTACGAGGACGCGGCGCTCGTGCGCGGGGCCCTGGCCGCGGGGGCGTCGGGCTACCTGTCGAAGAGCACGTCCGTCCCCGAACTGCTCCTGGCCGCACGCACGGTGGCCGCCGGCGGCAGCTACGTCCAGCCCCCGCTCGGGGCGGACACGGCACATGCCCCGGTGTCCCCGCGGGCGTTGAGCCCGCGCGAGGGGCAGGTGCTGGCGCTGCTGGCCGACGGCCACACCAACCGCGAGGTCGCCGCACACCTGACGCTGAGCGTGCGCACCGTGGAGAGCCTGCGGGCCGCGCTGCGCAACCGGCTCGGCCTGGTCACCCGGGCCGACCTCGTCGCCCACGCCCGGCGCACCGGCCTGCTCGACGGGCCGCCGGGGTCTCCCGGGCCCCAGGGTCCGCATGGGTAGCGGCCCCCGCGGACGCCCGGCGATCCACCGGCCGCACGTCCTCGGCCCCGTGCGCAACCTGTGCCTGGCGCTGGCACTCCTCGGTGCGGTCGCCTATGCGGCGGACGCCCTCACGCAGGAACCGCTGCCCGTGCGGCCCGTCGCCGCCCTCGCCGTCGCCTCGGCCACCGGCGCCCTGGCGGTCATGGCCCGCGCGCTGCCGAGGGTCCGCGTGCTGCTGACCATGGTGGCCTGCGGGTTCGCCGCCCTGGCCGCCGGCCGGCTGTTCCACGCCGAGGCGGCGTACCCGGCGCTGGTCCTCCTGCCGGCGGCGGCGGTGTACGCGGTGCGGGCCTGGCCCGAGGCGAGGACGCTGCTCGGCCAGGGCCGGGCCCGGGCCCTGATCGGCCGCCAGGAGCACTACGCGGGGCTCATCGCCGGGGAGCTCCATGACGAGGTGCTCCAACTGCTGGCCCTCACCCGCCGCCAGCTCGACGCGGCCCTCGCCGAGGAGGACCCGCAGGCGCTGCGGCGCTCCGCCCGGACGGCCGTGGGCCGGCTCGACGAACTGGCCGCCGTGCTCCGCAGCATCGTCGCCACCCTCCACCCGGTGGCCCTGCGCGGACTGGGCCTGGCCGAGACGGTCCGCTCGCTGGCCGCGCGGGTGGCGGCCGAGAACGGCCTGATCGTGGACGTCGACGTCCAGGGCGAGCGGCTCGGGGCGGCGCCGGCGACGGACGAGGAGGCGTGCCTGGCCGCCTACCGCGTCGTGCAGGAGGCCCTCGGCAACGTGGTCAAGCACGCGGACGCGGAACGGGTGTGGGTGTCCCTGGCGTACCGTCACCATCACGTCGTGCTGTCCGTCACCGACGACGGGCGCGGCCTCGCGCACACCTCCCTGACGCCCGGACCGGGGTACGGGGTGGAGGGGATGCGCTGGCGGTGCGAGGCGTACGGCGGGACGTTCTCCCTCACCTCCGACGGCGCCGGGTGCGGCACCACCGTGCGGGCCGCCATCCCGCTCCCGGGGGAACGCCGCGGCGCGTGAGCGCCTGCCGTCCCCCCGTCCTGCCGTCCCCCCGTCCTGCCGTCCCCCCGTCCTGCCGTCAGGAGACGACGTCGGCCGGGCACAGCCGGCTGCCCGGCCGCCCGCGCAGGGCGGCGTCCACGCAGCCGCCCGGCAGGCCGTCGTGCGTGGTGGTGCCGAAGTTGGCGGTGACGGTCAGCGTGCCGTCGCCGAAGACGGTCCGCTGCACCAGGTGGTCCTCGGTCAGCCAGCGGAAGGAGGTCAGCGGCTCGGTGCCGGCCGCCTGGTGCAGCGGGGCGAAGTACTGCTGCAGGGCGGCCAGTTCGCGCAGGTTCTGCGCGTCGCGCGGGTCCTTGTCGCTGAGCACGAAGTTGAGCGGGGTGTTGGAGAGCATGGCCAGCAGCGCGCGCGTGGTCTTCTGCTCCGGCAGCTTCCCGAAGGGCAGCTCCCACCGTTCGGCGTTGACCAGCGAACCGTGCAGCGCCGTCTCGTACAGCGGCACCCGGTAGCGCGGGTCGTACATCGCCTTGAGGGCGGCGGCCACCCGGGCCTGGTGCTCGGGCTTGAAGTCCGTGGTGCGCACCGGCTTGAAGAAGGTGGCGGCGGCCCCTTCGGGCATGTAGCCGCCCCAGGCGGCGTCGTCCTTGGGGTCCTGCGGCCGGTTGTCGAAGTGTCCGGTCTCCATGGCCCACAGCCGTCCGTCCACCGGGGTCGCCGCGCCGTGGTCGAAGGCCAGCACCTGGTTGGCCCAGGCGCCGGCCGATTCCGAGCCGAGCACCAGCGGCCGCGCGGACGTGTCGTAGGAGCCGTCCGTCAGGCGCCGCATCCGGGCGAGGCGGTTGGCGCGGTCCTCGGCCATGGTCATCGCGTGGGCGGGGTCGTGGTCCCGGAAGAGCTCGCCCGCCGCGTCCACGTCCAGGAAGTAGCTGCCGGCTCCGTTGGCGACCAGCGAGCGGGTGCGGGCGGCGAGGTAGTGGTGCTGCGGCTCGGCCTGCTCGAAGGCCTGGGAGCTCAGGTAGCAGCCCTTGTTGCGGAAGCCGGGCTGCGGCGTCCCGTCGGCCCTGACGACGCAGAAGCGGGGGTAGACGTCGTCCGGCCACACGGTGTTGGGGGAGGAGTCCTCGGTCTTCTGCTGGCCGTCGGCGAAGGAGTCGTACGGGCCGGCGAGGTAGCCGTCGGCCTCGGCGGCCCTGACGTCGGCGCCGGTCATCGGGGCGTCGTCCGAGTCGTAGCCGAGCCAGAGCCGGGAGACGCCGAGCGCCTTGAGCTTGTCGAGGTAGGCGGGCCGGCGGGCGCCGCCCCAGGCGTAGGCGTGGAAGGCGCCGAGCAGCTTCGCGGTCTGCGGGTTCTTCCGGATCTTCTCGGCCAGGCTGCCGAGTTGCCCGTGCTCGGCGAGCCAGTCGCGGTAGTCCGCGGCCGGGGCCACCGGGGAGCCGTCGGTGAGGGAGAGGACCACGGTGTACGCGCCGGTGCCGTTCCCGGCGGCGAACCCGTGCTCGGCGGTGGCCCGCAGCCGCCCGTCCTGGGAGGCGAACGTCAGCGAGGTGCCGATGTCGGTGGGGACGATGTAGCCGGCGCCGGCCCGGCCGGTGCGCAGCGTGTAGCCCCACACGGGCATGGACAGCTGGGAGTCCAGCTCCTGCGCCTCGCCGACGAGCGCGCCGTCGGGGGAGTTCCAGAACGGGTCGTCGACGGGCACGGACAGCCCCTCGCCGCGGGGGAACTGGATCGCGCCGGCGGCCGGATCGGCGGCGGTCACCGGCCAGCGCACCGAGGTGTCGGCGCCGGTGGCGGTGAGGGTGACCAGCAGCCGGCCGTGGTCGGCGCGCACGTCGGCCCGCAGGCCCGCCTCCGGGTACGACCAGCCGGCGCCGTCCGCCGTCCTGGCCGGGGCGCTCGCCCGGCCCAGCCCGGAGGCGGTGGCAGCGGAGAGCAGGACCGTCCGCCCGTCGCCGGTGCGGGCCTCGGTCCGCAGGGTGGCGGTGTCGATGGTGGCCGTGCCGCCGCGGACGGGCACGTCGACGCGCCCGCCGTGGATCCGCACCCGCTGGGCGGAGCCGTCGGTGACGGCGCTCGCCGCGGTTCCGGAGAGCAGCGCGGTGGCCACCGCCAGGACGAGGACGGAACGCGGGACGTGGCGGCGGGCGGGGCGCGCGAGGGGTGACGCATGAGTGCCTGTGTGCATGACACAGTGATACGGAGTCTTCCTAAGAGGTCTTTAAGAACCGCTGCCACTACGCTCGCTGACGAACCACCACCGCTACGACGCCGGGATGTCCAGCGAGAACCGGCCGCTCCTCGTCGGTCCGGCACCCCAGTACGGGCCCTTCTGCCGGTACTCCACGGACAGCGAGTACGTCCCGCTCCCCGGCAGCCGCACCCAGTCGCCGTGGAACTCGCCGGCGCGTTCCACCGTGGTGTCGGAGACGCTTCCCGACGACACCACCGCGCCCTGGTACGTGACGGTGTGGGACTGCTCGGGAAGGCACGTGTAGCTGCTCTTGGAGGTGTACCAGACGCCGCCCCACTTGTAGGAGCAGTTCCGGACGCGGGTGAGCGCGCGGACCCTGCCCTTGCCGTCCGTCTCCAGGCAGTTCTGGACGCGCGATTCCACCAGGCCGTCCCGGCCCTCGTAGTCGTACGCGTCGCCGCAGTACGTGTTCCCCCGGCGCGGGGTCACGCCCTCGTAGGGGGAGGCGAGGAAGTCCATGACCTTGTCGGCCACCCACGCGTCCCGGTGGATCTCGTTGTGCCCCAGACAGGGCGTCACCACGTTGGTCGCGCCGTTGACGGCCGAGGTCGTGCCCGCCCGCACCGGGCTGCTGCTGGGCACGCCGCCGACGATCCCGTCGCAGTAGTAGCCCGGCAGTTCGTTGGTCCGGCCCTCGCCCACGTTCGAACGGAAGGTGGCGTACCGGGTCGGGCCCGGCACGGACCCGGCCGGATCGTCCTCGCCCTCGTTCAGCTTCCGGACGAAGGCGGACCCTTCGGCCATCTCGGTACCGTAGACGGCCACCGCGGTCCCGTGGACCGGGGAGGCGATGCCCGCCCAGTGGGCGACCAGGGGGCTGCCGCCCGTCTTCCGCAGGTACCAGAGGGTGGACAGGCCGCCCATCCCTGATCTTGAAGGGTATCCCCGGCTTCAGCCGGGGAGGGAATGCATCCTTGGCCCGGAGCCGCGAAGCGGCGGAGAACGCTGCGTTGTCGGTGGGGTGCACTAGCTTGACCACATCGACCGAAAGGGGGTGGGCTGGATGATCCGTGCGTACAAGTTCCTCATGCGGCCCACCGTGGGCCAGGCGCAGGCACTGTCGGAGATGCTTCGGGATCACTGCTCGCTCTACAACGGGGCGTTGCAGGAACGCCGCGACGCCTACCGGCACGTCTCGAAGACCGGCATCAGGTACGGGATGCAGTCGGCGCAGCTCAAGGAGATCCGGGCGTTCGACCCGGAGCGCCAGGGCCGCTGGTCGTTCTCCTCGCAGCAGGCGACGCTCCGTCGCCTGGACAAGGCGTTCGCCGGGTTCTTCCGCCGGGTCAAGTCCGGCGAGACGCCCGGCTACCCGCGCTTTCGGGGGGTGAACTGGTTCGGCACGGTGGACTTCCCGAAGGATGGTGACGGCTGCCGCTGGGATTCCACGCCGCACGATCCGGTGACCCGTGTCCGGTTTCAGGGTGTTGGGCACGTCAAGGTTAACCGGCACCGCCCGGTGGCCGGCAGGGTCAAGACCGTGTCCGTCAAGCGCGAGGGCCGCAAGTGGTTCGTCGTGCTGACCGCCGAACAGGGCGAGCCGGAGCCGCTGCCCGCAACCGGCTCCGTGGTCGGCATCGACGTGGGCATGGCCAACTTCCTCGCCGACTCGGGCGGCGGGTTCGTGCCCAACCCGCGCCACGGGCGGAAGGCCGCCGCGAAGCTCGAAGCCGCACAGCGGACTCTGTCCCGGTTCCCGCGCTGCAAGGCCAAGGACCGCACGGCGA
>NZ_JBHWGV010000030.1:0-4185 GCF_042732955.1 Kitasatospora sp. NPDC059747
CTCGGCGCCCGCGAATACCAGCCCACCACCGGCCGCTTCCTCAACCCGGATCCCCTGCTAGACACAGGCGACCCGCAGCAGTGGAACGCCTACGCTTACAGCAACAACGACCCGCAGAACCTCAGCGACCCCAGCGGCCTCAAGGCCGAGGAATGCGGCCAGCTGTACGACTGCCACGGCGGCACCATCACCCTCAACAACACCGCCGAAACCAGCAGCTACGTCCAGAGCGACGTCCAACGCCGGTACTACGAAACCTTCAAGGACGACACCCAGAACGTCACCAACCAGTGGGTCAAGGCCCAGATCACCAAGCACCCCGGTGTATCGAAGCCCATGGCGGTCATCCACGACGAAAGCGAGTTCTACAAGGGCTTCAAGCACGTCATCAAGGGTGCTATCGATAGCACGACCCAGTCATACAAGGACGCCAAGGGGTGCATCACCGGGGACGGGCAGGCCTGCAAGTCGCTCGCTGTCGATGCTTTCAATTCAATCCCGGTTGTGGCGATAATCAAGAACGACATGGGACTGCTCGACACCGCCAGGCAGATGGTCGACCAGGTCAAAAACGGCCAGGGCGAGTACACGGCCGGAGAAATCACTGGCTTGGTCCTTATAGCAGTGGTAGCGCACAAGGTCGGCGAGAGATTCGAAGGAGCAAGCGGCCCCTGCAAGAACAGCTTCCCACCCGATACACCAGTCCTGATGGCCGACGGAACCACCAAGGCCATCGGCGACATCAGGCCCGACGATACCGTCACGGCCACCGACCCTCAGACCGGCAAGGCCTCGCCCGAACCCGTCACTGCCAAAATCGTCACCCCCGACGACACCCAGTTCACCGAACTGACCCTCTCCACCTCCAGCGGGAAGACTTCCCCGCAGGCAAACACAACTCTAGTCTCCACCGCCCACCACCCGTACTGGGACGACACGGCCAAGACCTGGGCCGACGCCCAGGACCTGCAGGTCGGCCACCAACTCGAAACCCCGGACCATGACCTGGTCGCCCTGCTCGCAACCCGCACCTACACCACGGCGCCTCAGGCCGCCCACAACCTGACCGTCGCCAACCTCCACACGTACTATGTGCTGGCGGGCACTGCGCCGATACTTGTGCACAACTGCGGCGGCTCGATCAAGGGTCACTCGGAGACCTGTTCATGCGATCCGGAGAAGCCGAGGAGCGAAATTACCCTCGACAGGGACTATTTCGAGGCAGCCCGGAACACTGGGTTGGACATCGTGGGAACACTTGATCCGGGCACGCGGATAACTCTCATCGGGCGCCTGGAGAGTGCAGTCGAAACCTTTGGAAACGTGACTGGATTTACCAGAAGAAGTGGTGGCGACTACAGGGAGTTTCGCTTGGATGTAGACCCAAAAAAGGGTGCACACATCAATGTGATGACAGGAAAGGGTGCCGGCGTCAAGAAATACGCCATCAGATGGCCATCCAGTACCGTTGCCCCTTGGCTGAAAGCAATCCAAAATGACGAATAAGAATGAGTATGCAAGTCGGCCGGATCTCCTTCCGACCTTCATGGAAAATTCAAAGGATGACGATGGGCGGCAGGTCGTAAAGCTGACTCTGGCCGAGAGTCGAGAACTGGAGGCATTGAGCCTCAATAGATTCCCTTCAACCTTTAGTGCGGCTCTTGACTGGGAATCCGCTTCATATGATGATCGCATCTGGTGGGACGATGAGGAGGGCTGGGTGCGGATGGCATCGGATCTGCTTTCTCCCTTCGCTGAACGCGGAGCACATGTCGTCATTTTCTGGGGAAATCTAGTGCTGCCGACTGTGACTATTCCGGCAGAATCGGCTATCCGGCACGCACGGGAGATCCTCGATGCTGGCGGTCCGCACTTTTGGATTTACCCACTCGGTAGCCCCATTCTCATCGAATGCCTGATGGACGGGGAAGTGACGATCGCAACGATCCCGGCGGCATAGACTATCGCCAGAGGCCCGATCCCCTAATGGAGCTACGGGTCGCTTATGATCCGCGCAGATGATGCCGGGTGGCGCGCAATGCAATGGAGAGGCGTCGATTGGTATTTCAACGAGACCTCTCCATTTGCAAACTTTTAAATATGGATCACAGGCCAATTCGACCCACTGTCTAACGCGGCGCTCGGATGGCGTTGATGTCCCGACCGGGCCGGGCACTTCCCGAGGGCACGTCACGGTAATCGAGGATGATCACAAATTCACCGCCCTGGCCCACAGGCAACATGGCTGCGGTGCGCCGGGGATTGAAGCCGGAGGGCATGGGGTGTACATGATCTCTTGTGATCCCTGGGGTTTCCTGGAGGGCCCTGGGAGGAAAATTGACTAACTCAATTGCGCATCGCTGATGGAGCGAGGGCGGATCTAATTGAGTTAACGGCGATGGCTCGATCGGAAGGAATTCAGATCGAGAGTTCGATGCAAGCCATGCTGGGCGCGGACCGCGCTCTCGCCCCGAGTTCCCGTCTCAGTGCACGGAGCCCGGGGTGAAGGCCGGGGCCGGGGGGCGCGGGATCGGGATGCCGGTCTGGACCGGGCCGCAGACCATGACCTGGGCGGCCCCGCGCGGGTAGCAGTCGCCCGAGCCGGGCTGCGGGGTCGTCGAGCAGACGGTGCAGGGCACGGGCGGGATGGTGTGGGGGTCCTGGGCGGCCGGGGGCTTCGGGTCCTGGGGCTTCGGCTTCGGTGCGGGGGTGTCGGCCGTCCTGGGGTGCGCTGCCGGGGTGCTCGTCGGCTTCTTCGCGGCGGGGGCCGGAGCGTCGCTCGTGGGTTCCGCCGTGGGGGTCGCCGTCTCCGTGGCGGACGGCTGCGGCGACGGTGGCGCCTCGGTCGGACTCGGCGTCGGCGTGGCTGCCACCGTGGCCGTCACAGTCGGGACAGCAGTCGGGACGGCAGTCGGGACAGCAGTCGGGCTCGCACTCGCGGTCGCCACGGCCGTCGGCGTCACGCCGTCCGCACCGGACAGCGCCCACACCGAGCCGCCGACGAGCAGCAGCGCCACCGCCGCGGCAGCCGGAATCACCAACCGGGGCCGCCGGTACCACTTCTGCCCCGCGCCCTCGTCCACCTCGGCCAACGCCCGCTCCCCCGCCCTGCGCCGCGCCCTTCGCGCAGCGAACCGAGCAGATCGTAGCGGCGGGCCAGGACCGTCATCGACGCCCCCGGTCTCCCCCGGCGAGGGGATGGCTCCGGCCGTCCAGGAGGATGTGACACCGCTGTGCGTCGGCAAGCCTGGACGCATGGCCGGCAGGAACTGCCGCCACCGCAACACCCGATCCGCCAGCCAGGAGCACTGACATGAGATTCGACGACCACCGAGTGGTCATCACCGCTGCCGGCCGGGATTTCGGACGTACCTTGGCCATTCGTCTCGCGGACCTGGGCGCCGAGGTGTTCCTGTCCGCGCGCACTCTCGCCGCCGCCGAGCGGGTCCGCGACGAGATTCGTGACCGAGGGCACCAGCGCGTCCACGCCTTTGCCTGCGACCTGACGGACCCCGCCTCGATCCGCGGCTTCGCTGCCGGAGTCGGCCGGCACACCGACCACGTCGACGTGCTGATCAACAACGGCTCCCGCTACCTCGAAGGCCCGGACCTCCTGTCCGCCTCCGATGCCGAGGTCGTCGACACGATCGCCTCGGGCGCCACCGGCACCGTCCTGACCGTGAAGAGCTTCCTCCCCCTCCTGCTCAACTCGGACAAGCCGGATGTGGTGACCATGGTCTCCGCCTGCGGCACCGCGGGGCATCACCGGTCGGACGCGCACGACGCCTTCTACGCGGCCAAGAGCGCCCAGGCAGGGTTCGTCGACATCCTCTCCAAGCGCCTGCGGCCCCAGGGGGTTCGGGTGATCTCCCTCTACCCTCCCGACTTCGCCAACCCCGACCCCCTCGCCGAGGAGTGGGAGACCACACCGCGCGGGGCCGAGGACGCCCTCACCGCACAGTCCCTCGTGCAGTGCGTCCTCTTCGCGGTCGGCCAGCCCCGCGACTGCTTCATCAAGGCGTTCCACTTCGAGCAGGTCTGAAGCGGGATCTCCTCCGAGCCCAAAACCGGTGGGGGCGGGGGGGGGGCGCCCCCCCGGCCCCGCCGAAAACGGCTGAGGCGCCCCCCCCGCCCCGAGGCGCCGGATCCCTCGGCGGCGAGGTGGGGGGGGCGCGGCCGGGTGGC
>NZ_JBHWGV010000030.1:4195-16908 GCF_042732955.1 Kitasatospora sp. NPDC059747
GGTTTCCATTTTCTGGTGTTTTTATGGGGTTTACCGCCCCTCCCAATAACGGGGGGGGCGGGGGGGGTCGGCGCCCGGGCCCACCGAAATAGCGTCAGTGCGCCGCCGCCTCCCAGTTGGCGCCGATGCCGACGGAGACGTCGAGCGGGGCGCGCAGCGGGTAGGCGCCGGCCATCTGCTCGCGGACGATCGCCTCGACCGGCTCGCGCTCGCCCGGGGCCAGCTCCAGCACGATTTCGTCGTGGACCTGGAGCAGCATCCGGGAGGTGAGGCCGGCCTCGCGCAGGGCGTCGTCGACGCGCAGCATGGCGATCTTGACGATGTCGGCGGCCGAGCCCTGGATCGGGGCGTTGAGGGCCATCCGCTCGGCCATCTCGCGGCGCTGGCGGTTGTCGCTGTTGAGGTCGGGCAGGTAGCGGCGGCGGCCGAGGAGGGTCTCGGTGTAGCCGGTGGCCCGGGCCTCGTCGACGACGCGGCGCAGGTAGTCGCGCACGCCGCCGAAGCGCTCGAAGTAGGTGTCCATCAGGCCCTGCGCCTCGGCCGGCTTGATGCCGAGCTGCTGCGAGAGCCCGTAGGCGGAGAGGCCGTAGGCGAGGCCGTAGGACATCGCCTTGATCTTGCGGCGCATCTCGGCGTCCACCGAGCCGCCCGGGACCTCGAAGACCTGGGAGGCGACGGTGGTGTGGAGGTCCTCGCCGGAGGCGAAGGCCTCGATCAGGGCCTCGTCCTCCGACAGGTGGGCCATGATGCGCAGTTCGATCTGGGAGTAGTCGGCCGTGAGCAGCGACTCGTAGCCCTCGCCGACGATGAAGGCGCGGCGGATGGCGCGCCCCTCCTCCGTGCGGACGGGGATGTTCTGCAGGTTGGGGTCCTGCGAGGAGAGCCGGCCGGTGGCGGCCACCATCTGGTTGAAGGTGGTGTGGATGCGGCCCTTGGGCGAGACGGTCTTGAGCAGGCCCTCGACGGTGGTGCGCAGCTTGGCCTGGTCGCGGTGGCGCAGCAGGATGACCGGCAGTTCGTTGTCGGTCTGGGTGGCGAGCCAGGTGAGGGCGTCGGCGTCGGTGGTGTAGCCGGTCTTGATCTTCTTGGTCTTGGGGAGGGCGAGCTCGCCGAAGAGGATCTCCTGGAGCTGCTTGGGCGAGCCGAGGTTGAACTCGTGCCCGGCGGCGGCGTGCGCCTCCTCGACGCAGCGCTGGATCTCGGCGGCGAACTGCGTCTCCAGCGTGGTGAGCCAGTCGCGGTCGGCGGCGATGCCGTAGCGCTCCATGCGGGCGAGCAGGGCGGCGATGGGCAGTTCCATGTCGTGCATGAGCTCGACGGCACCGACCTCGGCGAGGCGGGTGTCGAAGAGGGCGGCGAGGTCGAGGACGGCGCGGGCCTGGAGCATGAGGGCCTGGGCGCCCGCCGCCGGGTCCTCCTCGGGGGCGTCGAAGGCGAGCTGGCCGCTCTCGGCCGCCGGGGCGGCGGGGGTGAGCGAGCGGGCCAGGTACTCCTCGGCGAGGACCTCCAGGGTGAAGGTGCGGCGGCCGGGCTTCTCCAGGTAGGCGGCGAGGGCGGTGTCGGCGACGACGCCCTCGATCGTCCAGCCGCGCTCGGCGAAGGCGCGCATGACCTGCTTGGCGATGTGCAGGGCCTTGGGGGCGGCCGCGTCGGCGAGCCAGGCGGCGAAGGCCCGCTCGTCCTCCTCGGCGAGCAGGGCCGGGTCGAACCAGGCGGCCGTCTCCCCCACGGCGAGGGCGACTTCGGTGACCTCGCCGGTGCCGAGCGCCCACTGGTAGACGGCGGCCAGCGCGACCGGTGTCTTGCCGTCGGCGGCGTGCTCGCGCAGCCAGGCGGCCAGCGTGCCCGGGTCGGTGAGCAGTTCGCCGTCGACCTCGACGCCGGGGGCGAGTTCGGCTTCGGCGGCCTCCGGCCCGCCGGCCGGGTCGATGCCGAAGACGCGGTCGCGGAAGTTGGCGTTGCGGAACTCCAGCGACTCCATCAGGGTGCCGACGGCGGCCTTGTCGAAGGAGGCGCGGGCCAGGTCGGGCACGCCGAGCGGGAGTTCGACGTCGCGGACGAGCTCGGTGAGGACGCGGTTGCGCTTGACGGAGTCGAGGTGCTCGCGCAGCTTCTCGCCGATCTTGCCCTTCACCTCGTCGGCGCGGGAGACGAGTTCGTCGAAGGAGCCGAACTGGTTGACCCACTTGGCGGCGGTCTTCTCGCCGACGCCGGGGATGCCGGGCAGATTGTCCGACGGGTCGCCGCGCAGGGCGGCGAGGTCGGGGTACTGGCGCGGGGTGACGCCGTACTTCTCGGCGACCTTCTCCGGGGTGTAGCGGGTGAGTTCGGAGACGCCCTTGGTCGGGTAGAGGACGGTGACGTGCTCGGTGACCAGCTGGAGGGAGTCCCGGTCGCCGGTGACGATGTCGACGTCGAAGCCGGCCGCCTCGGCGGCGGTGGCCAGGGTGGCGATGATGTCGTCGGCCTCGAAGCCCTCGGCGGTCAGCCGCGGGACGTTCATCGCGTCGAGCAGTTCGCCGATCAGGCCGATCTGGCTGCGGAACTCGTCGGGCGTCTTGGCGCGGTTGGCCTTGTAGTCGGGGAACTCGACGGAGCGGAACGTCTGGCGGGAGAGGTCGAAGGCGACCGCGAGGTGGGTGGGCTGTTCGTCACGGACGGTGTTGGCGAGCATCGAGGCGAAGCCGTAGACCGCGTTGGTGGGCTGGCCGGTGGAGGTGTTGAAGTTCTCCACGGGCAGGGCGTAGAAGGCCCGGTAGGCCATCGAGTGCCCGTCGAGCAGCATCAGCCGGGGCCGCCGGCCGGCCCCGCCGCCACCCGTCGCGCCCTTGTCCGTACTCTGCGTAGCCACGTCAACGTCCGTTCCTGCCGATTCCACTACCGGCCCCCGATCCTATGGCCCGGCACCGACAAAACGGGGCGCGCCGGACGGGAGTGCGACGTGCCCGGGCGAGGCGGCGGGCCGTGGCTACCGTCGAGTAGGACGGTCGTACGATCACAGTCGGCACGACCGGCACGACGAGCACCACCACGACGGCCGGCCCGGCCCGGCCCGCACAGCCGGCACCACCGGCATCGCCCGCACCACCACCAGCACCACCAGCACCAGCACCAGCAGCACGACGTGACCCCCGAGCGGCAGGAGTTCCCCCATGACCGACGCGGCCCCCGACGCCACCCCCGTCCTGAAGGTCCCGCAGGAGGTGCTGGACCACTTCGCCAAGCTCGGCGTCAGCCCGGAGACGTTCTCCGGCGGCCACCTCGGCGAGAAGCTCGGCATCCGGATCGTCGAGGCCTCGGGCGACCGGGTGGTCGGCACGATGCCGGTCGAGGGGAACCAGCAGCCGTACGGGCTGCTGCACGGCGGCGCGTCGGCGGCGCTGGCGGAGACGCTCGGCTCGATCGGCGCGATGCTGCACGCGGGCCCGGGCCGGTACGCGGTCGGCGTGGACCTCAACGCCACCCACCACCGCTCGGCGACGTCCGGGCTGGTCACCGGCGTCGCGACGGCCGTCTTCAAGGGGCGCACCGCCGCCACGTACGAGATCGCGATCACCGACGACACCGGGCGCCGGGTCACCAGCTGCCGGCTGACCTGCATGCTGCGCGACCTCTGACGGCCCGCAGGGCGCCGTTGACGGCGTCCCGCCAGGGCAGATGCCCCGTCAGATCTCTTGTCTGCCCCCTTGTTTGACCTTCTGCCATCGTGGGCAGGCGTTGGTCCAGGCAAGGGGGCGGTGGCATATCCGGACACGCGTCAGGATATCCCTCATCCGTAACGCTGCGTAACAGCCAGGAAATCCGAGCATTCGGCCACTCCGAAGCCCGAAGGGCAGCCGGAGCGCCTTGACATGCCATCGTTTGTCCGCAATCCGGACGAGTACGCCCGGAACCTGCACACCGGACAGCGCTGTTCGATTATCGGTACAGCCAGCAGCAACCCCCATTTCTGGCCCTTACATCGCTCTACCAGCAAGTAAACGCCCGCCGCCGCCGGGTCGGTCGAATCAGAACGACCACATGCTGAGACAAATACTACGTGTGCTCATAACAAGAGAATCACAGCCTCGCTACACCACTGCCCCAGCCGCCTCACGGCGCCTAGAGTCACGGCCAGTCACCGCGCCACCCTGATTGGGCCAGGCCACCGCGCATCCCGGCTCCCGCCACTACGGCGCGGCGCCTTCCTGTACCGAAGGGGACCCCCGTGCGTCATCGTTCCGCAGTTGTCGTGAGCATCTCCGTGATCGCCGCCCTCAGCCTCAGTGCGTGCGGCTCCCGCGGCGACAAGAAGTCCGCCGACGGCGGCGGCAGCGGCTCCGGCACCACCGTCACCATCGGCGTCGACGCCCCGCTCACCGGCGACCTCTCCGCCATCGGCATCGGCATCAAGAACTCGGTCGACCTCGCGGTCAAGAAGGCCAACGAGACGAACGAGGTCCCCGGGGTCAAGTTCGCGATCAAGCCCCTCGACGACACCGCCAAGCCCGCCCCCGGCCAGCAGAACGCCACCCAGCTGGTCGCCGACAACACCGTCCTCGGCGTCGTCGGCCCCCTCAACTCCAGCGTCGCGCAGTCGATGCAGCAGATCTTCAACGACGCCAACCTCGTCGAGATCTCCCCCGCCAACACCGGCGTCGCCCTCTCCCAGGGCGAGAAGTGGGCCACCGGCGAGAAGAAGCGCCCCTTCAAGAGCTACTTCCGCACCGCCACCACCGACGCCGTCCAGGGCCCCTTCGCCGCCCAGTTCCTCTACACCGACTCGAAGAAGACCAAGGTCTTCATCATCGACGACCAGAAGACCTACGGCGCCGGCCTCGCCGCCACCTTCAAGGGCGAGTTCACCAAGCTCGGCGGCACCGTCGCCGGCGAGGAGCACGTCAACCCCGACGACCGCGACTTCGCCGCCATCGTCACCAAGGTCAAGAGCTCCGGCGCCGAAGCCGTCTACTACGGCGGCGAGTACCCCGCCGCCGGCCCGCTCTCCCTCCAGCTCAAGGAGGCCGGCCTCAACATCCCGCTCATGGGCGGCGACGGCATGCAGAGCGCCGACTACATCAAGCTCAACCCCAAGAGCGCCGGCGACTTCGCCACCGCCGTCGGCGGCGACGTCGAGAAGCTCCCCACCGCCACCAAGTTCATCTCGGACTACAAGGCCGCCGGCTACAAGGACCCGTTCGAGACCTACGGCGGTTACTCCTACGACAGCGCCTGGGCCATCATCGAGGCCGTCAAGAACGTCGTGAGCGCCAACAACGGCAAGCTCCCCTCGAACGCCCGCGCCGCCGTCGTCGACGCCGTCCAGAAGATCTCCTTCGACGGCGTCACCGGCAAGGTCTCCTTCGACGAGTTCGGCGACACCACCAACAAGCAGCTCACCGTCTACACCGTCAAGGACGGCAAGTGGGACGTGGCGAAGTCCGGCACCTTCAACGGCTGAGCCGGCGGCCCGGCGACCGAACCGCCGAGCCACCGGCCCGACGACTGAACCGCTGAGCCACCGGCCCGACGGCCGAGGCACCTTCCTCACCAGCACCACCCGCGCGGGGGCGCCACGAGTGCCCCCGCGCGCGCCCACATCCACCCACCCCACGCGGACACCCGAACGCACAACGGAGGCCCAGCGGTGCACGACCTACCGCAGCAGCTGGCCAACGGCCTGATCCTCGGAGCCCTCTACGGGCTCGTCGCGATCGGCTACACGATGGTCTACGGCATCGTCCAGCTCATCAACTTCGCCCACGGCGAGATCGTCATGGTCGGCGGCTTCGGCGCCCTGACCGCCTACCTCGCCCTCCCCGGCGGCACCACCATGTGGCTGGCCCTACCGCTGATGCTGATCGCCGGCATCCTGGTCTCCACCCTCACCGCCGTCGCCGCCGAACGCTTCGCCTACCGGCCCCTGCGGAGCGCCCCCCGCCTCGCGCCCCTCATCACCGCCATCGGGCTGTCCATCCTCCTCCAGCAGCTCGTCTTCTCCTTCTACCCCGACGCCAAGAAGGCCCGCGTCTTCCCCAAGATCCCCGGCGACCCCCTGAGCCTCGGCTCCGTCACCATCCAGCCCAGCGACCTCTTCCTCATCGCCGCGGCCCCGCTGTGCATGCTCGCCCTCGGCTGGTTCGTCACCCGCACCCGCTCCGGCCGCGCCATGCAGGCCACCAGCCAGGACCCCGACACCGCCAAGCTCATGGGCATCGACACCGACCGCATCATCGTCATGGCCTTCGCCATCGGCGCCGCGTTCGCCGCCGTCGCCGCCGTCGCCTACGGACTGCGCAGCGGCCAGGTCGACTTCCGCATGGGCTTCATCCTCGGCCTCAAGGCCTTCACCGCCGCCGTCCTCGGCGGCATCGGCAACATCTACGGCGCCATGCTCGGCGGCGTCGCCCTCGGCCTCGCCGAAAGCCTCGCCACCGGTTACATCCAGCACCTGCCCGGCATGAGCCTCTTCGGAGGCGGCGCCTGGAAGGACGTCTGGGCCTTCGTACTCCTCATCCTCGTGCTCCTCGTCCGGCCCCAAGGCCTGCTCGGCGAGCGCGTCGCGGACAGGGCGTGACCACCATGACCACCAGAACCGAAACCAGCCCGGTCATCCCCCTCCCGGCCCGCGCCGCCGCAGCCCTCACCGGCCTCGGCGCCCTCGCCACCGCCGCCTCCGCCGCCATGTCCTGGACCTGGACCTCCGACTTCCCCGGCGACCTCACCTACTACGGCTCCCCCGCCGGCCTCCAGTGGCTCGCCCTCGTCGCCGGACTCCTCACCCTCGTCCTCCTCCTCGCCACCCACGGCACCCCCGGCCTGCGCTGGGCCGCCCCCGGCCGCAACCACAACGCCGTCCTGTACGCCGCCACCGGCGCCCTCGCCGTCGCCGTCTTCTCCGTCACCGCCATCTCCGTCGACCTCGGCGGCCTCGCCAACCTCGAACCCGGCGGCTGGGTCCTCGCCGCCGGCGGCATCCTCAGCCTCACCGGCGCCCTCGGCCTCCCCCTCGACCGCCGCACCGCCGTCCCGCTGAAGATCCTCGACCGGCGGCTCTTCCTCCTCGTCCCCGCCGCGCCCCTCGCCTGGATCGGCGCCCACGCCATCCCCGGCGACAAGCCCGTCGCCCCCGTCATGACCGCCCTCGCCGGCGCCGTCGCCATCGCCACCGGCGCCGTCCTCCTCGTCCAGCTCGGCCACTTCGCCAACACCTGGCTGCGCCTCGGGAAGATCGACCGACCGCTGCCCGCGCCGCGCCGACTCCCCTCCTGGGTCGAGGTCCTGATCATCGTCTTGGCCTTCGGCACCGGCCTGTTCGTGATCACCTTCGGCGTCGACGCCGACTACGGCGAGCTCTTCACCGGCTACCTGCTCCTCACCGTCTTCGTCGCCTCCGCCCTCACCCGGTCCGGACTCGTCGCCCGGCTGCGCGCGCTGACCGTCAAGCACCGCCCGGTCACCACCGGCGCCGCCTTCGCCGCCGCCGCCAGCTTCCCGTTCACCCAGAGCAGCGACCAGTACACCTCCGTCGCCACCAACATCCTGATCTTCGCGACGGTGGCGCTCGGCCTCAACATCGTCGTCGGCCTCGCCGGCCTGCTCGACCTCGGCTACGTCGCCTTCCTCGGTGTCGGCGCCTACGCCGCCGCGCTCGTCTCCGGCTCCCCCGCCTCGCCCATCCACGTCCAGTTCCCGTTCTGGGCCGCGATGCTCACCGGCGCCGCCGTCTCCATGATCTTCGGCGTCCTCATCGGCGCACCGACCCTGCGGCTGCGCGGCGACTACCTCGCCATCGTCACGCTCGGCTTCGGCGAGATCTTCCGCATCACCATGCAGAACCTCAACGGCACCACCGGCCCCAAGATCACCAACGGTGCCAACGGCATCCCGCGGATCCCCGACCTGGAGATCTTCGGCTTCAACCTCGGCGAGTCCCACAGCGTCGGCGCCTTCGAACTCGGCCGG
This sequence comes from Kitasatospora sp. NPDC059747, assembly GCF_042732955.1. Taxonomy (NCBI): domain Bacteria; kingdom Bacillati; phylum Actinomycetota; class Actinomycetes; order Kitasatosporales; family Streptomycetaceae; genus Kitasatospora; species Kitasatospora sp. NPDC059747. Next base: position 12,140 of record NZ_JBHWGV010000030.1, read on the forward strand.
TTCTCCAACTACTACCTGCTGATGCTGCTCGTCACGGCCCTCGTCGTGCTCGTCTTCGCGCGCGTCGGCAACTCCCGCATCGGACGCGCGTGGGTCGCCATCCGCGAGGACGAGACCGCCGCCGAGGCCATGGGCATCAACGGCTTCCGCCTCAAGCTCCTCGCCTTCGCCCTCGGCGCCTGCCTCGCCGGCCTCGCCGGCACCGTCCAGGCCCACGTCAGCTACACCGTGACGCCCGACCAGTACACCTTCGCCGAGGCCCTCCCGCCCAACTCCGCCTTCCTCCTCGCCGCCGTCATCCTCGGCGGCATGGGCACCATCAGCGGACCCCTCGCCGGCGCCACCCTCCTCTTCCTCATCCCGAAGAAGCTCGAATTCCTCTCCGACTACCAGCTCCTCGCCTTCGGCGCCGCCCTCATCGTCCTCATGCGCGTCCGCCCCGAAGGCCTCATCCCCAACCGGCGGCAGCAGCTCGAGTTCCACGAGGCCGCCATCCCGGCCCAGCCCACGGGCGAGCCGACCGCACTCACCAAGGCAGGGGCGTGACCGACCCGATGACCACCACCGATACGCCCCCCGCCGACGCACCGAAGTCCACCGAGCCGATCCTCGACGTCACCGGCGTCACCATGCGCTTCGGCGGCCTCACCGCCGTCAACGACGTCTCCCTCACCGTCGGCGAGGGCGAGATCATCGGCCTCATCGGCCCCAACGGCGCCGGCAAGACCACCTTCTTCAACTGCCTCACCGGCCTCTACGTCCCCACCGAGGGCCAGGTCCGCTACCGGGGCACCGTCCTGCCGCCCAAACCCCACCTCGTCACCCAGGCCGGCATCGCCCGCACCTTCCAGAACATCCGGCTCTTCGCCAACATGACCGTCCTGGAGAACGTCCTCGTCGGCCGCCACACCCGCACCAAGGAAGGCCTCTTCTCCGCCATCCTCCGCGGCCCCGGGTACAAGCGCGCCGAAGCCGAGAGCCGCGAACGGGCCATGGAACTCCTCGCGTTCACCGGACTCGCCGAGAAGGCCGACCACCTCGCGCGAAACCTCCCCTACGGCGAGCAGCGCAAGCTGGAGATCGCCCGCGCCCTCGCCTCCGACCCCGGCCTCCTCCTGCTCGACGAACCCACCGCCGGCATGAACCCCCAGGAGACCCGCGCCGCCGAGGAACTCGTCTTCGCCATCCGCGACAAGGGCATCTCCATCCTCGTCATCGAGCACGACATGCGGTTCATCTTCAACCTCTGCGACCGCACCGCCGTGCTCGTCCAGGGCCAGAAGATCGTCGAGGGCGACCGCGAGACCGTCCAGAACGACGAGCGCGTCATCACCGCCTACCTCGGCGCCCCGCTGGAGGACAGCACCACCGCAACACCGGAGGACACCAAGTGACCGCGCTCCTGGAGGTCGAGGACCTCCGCGTCTCCTACGGCAAGATCGAAGCCGTCAAGGGCATCAGCTTCACCGTCAACCAGGGCGAGGTCACCACCCTCATCGGCACCAACGGCGCCGGCAAGACCACCACCCTGCGCACCCTCTCCGGCCTGCTCAGACCCACCGCCGGCCGGATCACCTTCGAGGGCCGGGACCTCGCGACCGTCCCCGCCCACAAGATCGTCGCCCTCGGCCTCGCCCACTCCCCCGAGGGCCGGCACATCTTCCCGCGCATGACGATCGAGGAGAACCTCCTCCTCGGCGCCTTCCTGCGCAGCGACACCGCCGGCATCACCGCGGACGTGGAACGGGCCTACACCCTGTTCCCGATCCTCGGCGAGCGCCGCAAGCAGGCCGCCGGCACCCTGTCCGGCGGCGAACAGCAGATGCTCGCGATGGGCCGGGCGCTGATGTCCCAGCCCAAGCTGCTGATGCTCGACGAGCCGTCGATGGGCCTGTCGCCGCTGATGATGCAGAAGATCATGGCGACGATCGTCGAACTCAAGTCGAGCGGCACGACGATCCTCCTCGTCGAACAGAACGCCCAGGCGGCGCTCTCGCTGTCCGACCGCGGCTACGTCATGGAGACCGGCCGCATCGTCCTCAGCGGCACCGGCGCCGACCTCCTGCACGACGAGTCCGTGCGCAAGGCGTACCTCGGCGAGGACTGATCCCCGCACACGGCGAAGGGCCCGGCAGAAACGATCTGCCGGGCCCTTCGCCATGCCGCCCTACTCGGCGGGCTTGCCCTCGTCCGCCTTCTTGCGGTCCTGGGCCTCGCCCTCCTCGATGACCGCCTCGGCGACGGCGGCCATCGTCATGCGGCGGTCCATCGACGTCTTCTGGATCCACCGGAAGGCAGCCGGCTCGTTCAGCCCGAACTTCGTCTGCAGCACGCTCTTCGCCCGGTCCACCAGCTTCCGGGTCTCCAGGCGCTGCGAGAGGTCCGCGATCTCCTGCTCCAGCGTGCGCATCTCCGCGTACCGCGAAACGGCCATCTCGATCGCCGGCACCAGGTCCGCCTTGGAGAACGGCTTCACGATGTACGCCATCGCCCCGGCGTCCCGCGCCCGGTCCACCAGCTCCCGCTGCGAGAACGCGGTCAGCATCAGCACCGGAGCCAGGTGCTTCTCATGGATCTGCTCCGCGGCGGAGAGCCCGTCCAGGACCGGCATCTTCACGTCGAAGATCGCCAGATCCGGCTTCAGCTCCTCCACCAGCCGCACCGCCGTGGCCCCGTCCCCGGCCTCGCCGACGACGGTGTAACCCTCCTCTTCGAGCATCTCCTTGAGATCAAGACGGATCAACGCCTCGTCCTCGGCGATCACAATCCGAGTGATCTGGGGCATATCGGTCTCAAGCGGCTGTGCCTGCTCGTCGGCGGCGCTCACGTGGCTCCTCGTTCCGGCGGGGTACTGCATGCACGAGGGTACCTAGACACGGTATGTTTGAGTTCAACAGGGTCGGGGGGCAACCTTCGAATCTGTGGATGCCCCGGTAGTCCAGCGGAAGAGACACGGCACTCAAAACGCCGCCAGCGTGGGTTCGAATCCCACCCGGGGTACTTTTCCTTCGATTCTAAAGCCACTTAGGGCTACCTAATGGTTGGCGATCTTCATTCGTTCGAGTGGAAACAATCCCGTTCGCCCGCGCGTTCGACGCAAGGGTCGCAGGATCGCCCGCATGGCAGTTCGATCCCTCCGCGAAGAAGCCGTCCTGCTGCTACGTCAGGGCGCCCGCAACTGCGATGTCTCCCGCCGACTCGGAGTTCCAACCGGCACCGTCTCATGGTGGAAGCTGCAGGATCGCGCCGAACACGGGGACTTCCCGGCCCCTGAGCGCGCCACGTGCTTCCGCTGCTACTCCGACGAGCTCAACCGCCAGGCCTACGCCTACCTTCTCGGTGCCTACCTGGGCGACGGCCACATCACACACTCGAACATGTCCAGGACACAGAGCTTGTTCGTCACGTGTGACGACAAGTGGCCAGGGGTCATGGATGCTATCGAGCAAGCCATGCGCAGGGTGTTCCCGAAGAACAACACCTACCGACTGCAACGCCCGGGCTGCCACAACGTCAAGCTCTACTCCATGCACATGGCCTGCTACTTCCCTCAGCACGGTCCTGGCAAGAAGCACGAGCGCACCATAGCCCTGGAGCCTTGGCAGCAGGAGATCGTCGACGAACACCCCTGGGAGTTCCTGCGCGGCCTCATCCACTCCGACGGCTGCCGCATCACCAACTGGGCGACCCGGACAAAGAACGGCGTCGTCCGCCGCTACGAGTACCCGCGGTACTTCTTCACCAACACCTCGACCGACATCATCGGCCTCTTCACCGCCACACTCGACGCCGTCGGCGTCGAGTGGAAGGCCTCGATCCCCCGCCCCACGGGCCAGGTCAACATCTCCATCGCCCGCAAGGACTCCGTCGCCCTCATGGACGCCCACATCGGCCCCAAGCACTGACGACGCCATGTACGACCTGGCCACTCGGCAACACGCCCTCGCCCTCCACGCCTCCGGCCTGACCTTCAGCCAAGTAAGCCGAACCACTGGCATATCCCGATCGGCGATCCGCGAGTGGGCCGCTGGCGCAGTGCCCAGCCCCCGCATGACCGCCGAGTGTCCGCTCCTCGACGGCCGACTCGACCCCTCGCGGCCTCACTCCAGCTATGCCTATCTGCTCGGCCTCTACCTCGGCGACGGCTGCATCAGCGAGGGCCGCCGCAAGGTCTACGCCCTCCGAATCGCCTGCTGCGACACCTGGCCCGGTCTCATCGACGAATGTGTGCGCGCCGTCTCCGCCGTCATGCCGCACAACAAGGTCCTGCGCGTCCACGCGCCCGGCTGCACCAGCGTCGTCAGCACCAGCAAGCACTGGCCCTGCCTCTTTCCCCAGCACGGGCCCGGCCCCAAGCACCTGCGCCGGATCACCCTCGCCCCCTGGCAGCAGGAGATCGTCGACGAGCACCCCTGGGAGTTCCTGCGCGGCCTCATCCACTCCGACGGCTGCCGCATCACCAACTGGACCACCCGAACCGTGAGCGGCGTCCAGAAGCGCTACGAGTACCCGCGGTACTTCTTCACCAACACCTCCGCCGACATCGTCGCCCTCTTCACCGCGACACTCGACGCCGTCGGCGTCCGCTGGAAGTCCGTCACCCGCCCCACCGGGGCCGTCAACGTCTCCGTCGCCCGCAAGGACGACGTCGCCCTCATGGACGCCCACATCGGCCCCAAGTACTGACGGCGGGGGGGGGGCGGGGGGCCCGCGTACGCCGCGCCGGAGGGGGGGCCGGCGCTGGCGGTGGGGCCCCCGCGGGGGGGCGC
>NZ_JBHWGV010000030.1:16918-24154 GCF_042732955.1 Kitasatospora sp. NPDC059747
CCCCGGAGCCCCCTCCCCCTCCCCCCCCCCCCACCCCGCCCCCGTCCCCTCCCCCCCCCCGGGCCCCCCCCCCACCCCCGGCGGGGGGCCGCCCCCCCCCCCCCCCCGCCCCGCGCCGAAGTGGGGGCTCAGACGTCCAGGGTGCCCACGTGGTGGACGCGGACGAGGTTGGTGGAGCCGGCGAGGCCGGGCGGGGAGCCGGCGGTGATGATGACGATGTCGCCCTTCTGGCAGCGGCCCAGGGACAGCAGGGCGGCGTCGACCTGTTCGACCATCTGGTCGGTGGTCGGGGCGAAGGGGCCGAGGAAGGTCTCGACGCCCCAGGTGAGGGCGAGTTGGCTGCGGACGGCGGGTTCGTAGGTGAAGGCGAGGACGGGGATGGGCGAGCGGTAGCGGGTCAAGCGACGCGCGGTGTCGCCGGACTGGGTGAAGGCGATGAGGTACTTGGCGTGCAGGAAGTCGCCGATCTCGGCGGCCGCGCGGGCGACGGCGCCGCCCTGGGTGCGCGGTTTGCTGCCGATGGTCAAGGGCGGCAGGCCTGCCGCCAGGATGTCGTTCTCGGCGGCCTCGATGATGCGGCCCATGGTCTTGACGGTCTCGACGGGGTACTTGCCCACCGAGGTCTCGCCGGAGAGCATCACCGCGTCCGTCCCGTCCAGGACGGCGTTGGCGACGTCGGAGGCCTCGGCACGGGTGGGCCGGGAGGCGTTGATCATCGAGTCGAGCATCTGGGTGGCGACGATGACCGGCTTGGCGTTGCGCTTGGCGAGCTTGACGGCGCGCTTCTGGACGAGCGGGACCTGTTCGAGGGGCATCTCCACGCCCAGGTCGCCGCGGGCCACCATGACGCCGTCGAAGGCGTCGACGATGGCTTCCAGGTTCTCGACCGCCTGCGGCTTCTCGATCTTGGCGATGACCGGGACGAACCGCCCCTCCTCGGCCATGATCCGGTGGACGTCGAGGATGTCGCGCCCGCTGCGGACGAAGGAGAGCGCGACGAGGTCGGCGCCGGTCCGCAGGCCCCACCGCAGGTCGGCGACGTCCTTGTCGCTGAGCGCGGGGACGGAGACGGCGACGCCGGGGAGGTTGAGGCCCTTGTGGTCGGAGACGAGGCCGCCCTCGATGACGATGCACCGCACGTGCGGCCCGTCGACCTCGGTGACCTCCAGGGTGACGCGGCCGTCGTCGACGAGGATGCGCTCGCCGCGCGAGACGTCGCCGGCGAGGCCCTTGTAGGTGGTGCCGCAGATGTCCTTGTCCCCCACGACGCCGTCGTCGGTGGAGATCGTGAACTCGTCGCCGCGTTCGAGGAGTACGGGCCCGTGGGCGAAGGTGTCGAGGCGGATCTTCGGGCCTTGGAGGTCGACGAGGACGCCGACGCTGCGGCCGGTCTCGTCGGCGGCCTTGCGGACGCGGCGGTAGCGCTCCTCGTGTTCGATGTGGGAGCCGTGGCTGAGGTTGAAGCGGGCGATGTCCATCCCGGCGTCGACCAGGGCCTTGATCTGGTCGTACGAGTCGGTGGCGGGCCCGAGGGTACAGACGATTTTTGCTCGGCGCATACTGCTGAGCGTAGGCATTACCGGCGCGTAACACCGACGTGGGTCCGGGCCTCGGGATGACCTTTGCCGGACGGCGAGTTGAACAATCTGACACATCCTCGGACCGGTGTGCGACGGGCCCGGTCGCGGTGCTCGCCGCCCGGTCGGCCGATGCGATTCCGTGAAGGGGAGTTCACCCCCGGTTCACCGTCGCTTCGGCCGCCGCTCCCGGCCCGGCGGGACGCTCGTCACCCGGGGACCACCCGGTTGACGTAACGGACGTAACGGACGAGGGGGGAAGCATGAGGGGGAAGCGTTCGGCATGAGACGCGCGTTGGGGGTGCTGGCGGCCTTGGTGCTGCTCGGCGGAGTGACGTACGCGCTGATCCCGGACCCGGATCCGCATCCGGGGCCCGGGCCGCTCGTCAAGGTGAACGGCCTGATCGGTTCGGAGAAGCGCGCCTTCTTCGAGAACCAGGAGGTCAAGGACGAGTTGGCGAAGCAGGGACTGGAGGTGCACGCGGACTCGACCGGTTCGTGGACGATGGTCGACCAGGCGAACCAGGCGAACATCGACTTCGCCTTCCCGGCGAGCACGTCGCCGGTGAAGGACATCCAGAAGATCTGGGGCCTCCAGGACTCGCCGCTGGTGCCGTTCTACTCGCCGCTGGTGATCGTGACGCACGAGGCCGTCGCGGCCGTGCTGAAGGCGAACGGCCTGGCGACCGAGGACGCGGGCATCGTGACGTTCCGGATGGACGCGTACCTGGAGGCGTTGCGGAACAGCAAGAAGTGGCAGGACCTGAACGGCGCGACCGCCCACCCCGAGCTGTCCGGCCGGATCTTCGTGACCACGACGGACCCGCAGAGCTCGTCGTCGGGCGCGATGTACGTCGCCCTGCTGTCGTACCTCCTCAACAGCCACCAGCCGGTGGCCGACCAGGCGGGGATCGACGCCTCGAAGGACGTCCTGCGCACCGCGACGTCCGTGCAGGGCGGCCAGAAGAGCAGCAGCGACGAGCCGTTCAAGGACTTCCTGGCGGGCGTCGGCAACCCGCTGGTGTTCGCCTACGAGTCGCAGGCCGCGCAGCTCGTGCTGAGCGGCGTGCCGACCGGCGACATGGTGGTGATGTACCCGGACTCGACGATCTACTCGGACCACACGGTGGTCGCCCGCGACGACAAGGGCGCCAAGCTGGCCGGCCTGCTCCAGGACGATCCCGAACTCCGGCGCCTGGAGGCGAAGTTCGGTTTCCGCCCGCAGGCCGACAAGGACGTGTTCGCCAAGGAGGTGAACGGCCGGAAGCCGACGTTCGCGCCGGACCTCTCGTCGGCGAAGTTGAAGCAGTGGCAGGTGCCGACCAAGGACGTCCTGCAGAAACTGGTCGCCGCGGCGAAGGGGAACGCTCAGTGAACAGCCGTACCGTCCGTACGACGTGGCGCCTGGCCGCCTCCGCCGTGGCGCTCCTCGTGGCGACGGCCTGCACGTCCTCGGCGCCGAAGCCCGACCCGTCCCCCAACGCCACGGACGCTCCCGCGCCCACCGCGCGCCCTGGTGTGCTGCGGATCCTGGCGGGCAGCGAGCTGCAGGACATGGCGCCGATCCTGGAGGACGCGAAGAAGGCCACCGGGGTGACGGTCCAGTTCGCGTGGACGGGCTCGCTCGACGGCGCCGACGCCGTGTCCTCGGGCAAGGCGGACGGCAAGTACGACGCGGTGTGGTTCCCGTCGAACCAGTACCTGCGCCTGGACGGCAACGGACGGTCGAAGCTCCTGTCCGAGACCCCGGTCATGGTCTCCCCGGTGGCGGTCGGCGTGCGCTCCTCCGTCCTGGGCGACCTGGGCTGGGGGGACGGTTCGAAGGTCACCTGGGCGCAGATCGGGGACGCGGCGTCGGCCGGGAAGCTGTCGTACGGGATGTCCGATCCGTCCCGGTCGAACTCGGGCTTCTCGACGCTGGTCGCGGTGGCGTCGGCGTTCTCGGGGGCGGGGGCGGCGCTGACCGAGGAGGACGTGCAGAAGGCGACGCCGTCGCTGAAGAAGTTCTTCACCGGCCAGAAGCTGACCTCGGGCTCGTCGGGCTGGCTGGCGCAGGCGTACACCCGCGCGGAGCCGGGCAAGGTGGGGGCGCTGGTCAACTACGAGTCGGTGCTGCTGTCGATGAACAAGACGCTGCCGGCGGACCGGCAGCTGACGGTCGTGCGCCCGGTGGACGGCGTGGTGTCGGCGGACTACCCGCTGTCGCTGCTGTCGTCCAGCGCCCAGAGCGAGCGTGACTCGTTCCAGCGGCTCACGCAGTACCTGCTGACGCCGGACGTGCAGAAACGCATCTCCGAGGTGACGCTGCGCCGCCCGGTGACCCCGGGGGCCGCGGCCGCGCCGTCGTTGCCGTCCGACCGCCGCCGGGAGCTGCCGTTCCCGGGCACCCGGGCCGTCGCGGACGGGCTGCTGTCCTCGTACCAGAACGAGCTGCGCCGCCCCTCCCGGACGGTGTACGTGCTGGACACCTCCGGCTCGATGGAGGGCTCGCGGATCACGTCGCTGAAGTCCGCGCTCGGCCGCCTGACCGGCACCGACGACACCCGCGGGGTGAGCCGCTTCCGGGACCGCGAGGAGGTCACGCTGATCTCCTTCGCGTCCAAGGTGAAGTGGACGAAGACGCACGCGGTGCCGGCCTCCGGCAGCCGGCCGGGGCCGGAGGCGGAGCTGGGGTCGATCAACGCGGACGTGCAGTCCCTGTCGGCCGACGGCGGCACGGCGCTGTACGACGCGCTGGAGGAGGCGTACCGGGTGATCGACCGGCAGCAGAAGGCGGCCGGGGACGACCGGTTCACCTCGATCGTGCTGATGACGGACGGGGAGAGCAACGAGGGCGCCACGGACGGGGACTTCAAGAAGTTCCACGACGCGCTGGCGGCCGGGCCGAAGGCGATCCCGGTCTTCCCGATCAAGTTCGGCGAGGCGGCGGTGAGCCAGCTGCAGGGGATCGCGGACGAGAGCGGCGGCAAGCTCTTCGACGGGACGAGCTCGCTGGACGGCGTGTTCGAGGAGATCCGTGGCTACCAGTGACGGGCCCGGCCGGCAGGCCCTGAAGTACCTGGAGTCGGGCCGGAACCTGGTCGGCTGCGCGGGCGGCGCGATCGGACTGGGGCTGCACTTCGCGGGCCTGGGCGGGGCGTGGTGGCCGGGGGTGGTGGCGGGCCTGTACGCGGCGGGCGCGCTGCTCGCGCCCGGGCCGAAGGACGACCCGCCGGAGCACCCCGAGCTGGACGCCCTGGTCGCCTACCTGCGGACCGTCCCGCTGCCGCCCGCCGCCCGGGTGGACGGCCTGCTGGAGGCGCTGCGCGCCGCCGGGCCGGGCCCGGCGGCCGGGCGGCGGATCGTGCGGGACGGCCTGCCGCTGGCCGTGGCCGGCTACCTGCGGGCCCGCACGTGGCAGCCGTGGGCGGGCGCGGACGGTCCGGATCCGGACGCCGAACTCGCGCGCGAGGTGGGGCTGCTGACCGCGCAACTCGGCTGATTTCCGCCTTTACCACTCGCGGGCCCCGTGCACTCACGTCACGAACGAGTCGCCAAGATCTCACCTGTTGGAAACGTCGGAGGGCTATCCAACCGCCCGCGCGCACGGCACACTTCTACGCGCGTCCTTCTACGCGCGTCAAACGGGGTTGTACGGAGTTGCACGGGGGTTTCACGCCACACCGGGCCCGGTTGACGGTCCATTCGCCAGCAAGTCCCCCCACTCGGGAGAGTCGTCGATGTCCCTGAACCGCCGTGACTTCGTCACCCGGTCCGCCGCCACCGCCGCCGGTGCCGCCCTGGCCGGCGGCACCGCCCTCGCCGCCGCCCCCGCCGCCGCGGCCGCCGAGCCGGACACCGCGCAGGCCAAGGGCACCAAGCACCGCGGCGAAGACCGCAAGCAGGCCTTCACCGTCATGGGCACCACCGACCTGCACGGCCGGGTGCTCAACTGGGACTACTTCACCGACGCCGAGTACGTCGACAAGGCGCACAACGCAGTGGGCCTCGCCAGGATCTCCACGCTGGCCAACCAGGTCCGCGAGGAGAAGGGCTGGGACCGCTGCCTGCTGATCGACTCCGGCGACATCATCCAGGGCACCCAGCTCACCTACTACTACGCCCGGGTCGAGCCGATCGCCACCGACGGCGACAACGTGCCGGACCACCCGATGGCCGTCGCCATGAACCTCATGGGCTACGACGCCGCCGCGCTCGGCAACCACGAGTTCAACTACGGCATCCCGACCGTGAAGGCCTTCGAGGACCAGCTGGAGTTCCCGCTGCTCGGCGCCAACGCCCTGCACGCGAAGAACGAGAAGCCCGCCTTCAAGCCGTACGTGATCAAGGAGGTGTGGCTGGACGAGGACACCCCGATCAAGGTCGGCATCCTCGGCCTCACCAACCCGGGCATCGCGATCTGGGACAAGGCCAACGTCAGCGGCCAGATGGTCTTCCCGGGCATCGTCGAGACCGCCGCGAAGTACGTGCCCCGGATGAAGGCCGCGGGCGCGGACGTCATCGTCGTCTCCGCCCACTCCGGCATCGACGAGGCCACCACCTACGGCGACCAGCTCCCCTGGCCCGAGGACGCCTCCGGCGAGATGGCCGAGAAGGTCCCGGACATCGACGCGGTGCTCGTCGGCCACACCCACAAGGAGGTGCCGCAGCGCCTCATCGTCAACAAGAAGACCGGCAAGACGGTCGTGCTGTCCGAGCCGCTGTGCTGGGGCCAGCGCCTGAGCTGCTTCGACTTCGAGGTCGAGCTCGTCGACGGCGCCTGGAAGGTGCTGTCGGTCTCCTCGCGCGTGCTGAACTCCAACACCGTGCCGGAGAACCCGGAGATCTCGAACGCCATCACCGACCAGCACAAGAAGGTCGTGGCGTACGTCAACCAGAACATCGGCACCAGCAAGATCGAGCTGTCGATCGCCGACGCCCGGTTCAAGTCGACCCCCATCGTCGACCTGATCGGCAAGGTGCAGGCCGACGCGGTGAAGGCGGCGCTGGCGGGCGGGCAGTACGCCAACCTGCCGGTGCTCGCGCAGGCCGCGCCGTTCAACCGCACCGCGATGATCCCGGCCGGCCAGGTCAAGCTGCGCGACGCGGCCGGCCTGTACATCTACGAGAACACCCTGGAGGCCCGCATCCTGACGGGCGCCCAGCTCAAGGACTACCTGGAGTTCTCGGCCAAGTACTTCAACCAGCTCGCCGCGGGCGCCCCGGTCAACAAGGACACCCTGACCAACGCCGAGGACACCCCGGACTACAACTACGACTCGATCTACGGCCTGAGCTACGACATCGACGTCTCGCAGCCGAAGGGCAGCCGGATCGTCAACCTGTCCTACCAGGGCAAGCCGATCGACCCGGCCGCCCAGTTCGTCCTCGCGGTCAACAACTACCGCGCCAACGGCGGCGGCAACTTCCCGCACGTCGCGACCGCCAAGGCGGTCTGGGCGAACTCCGACGAGATCCGCAACACGATGATCGCCTGGGTGAAGGCCAAGGGCATCATCGACCCGGCCGACTTCTTCACCAACTCCTGGCGCCTGGTCCGCGCCGGCCAGCCGGTCTTCTAAGCCCCATCACGAAGGCCGCCCCCCCCCCCACCCCCACCCCCGGCGGCGGCCCAGGACCACGCCCCCGGGGGGAAAAACCCACCCGCCCCCACCCCCGC
>NZ_JBHWGV010000030.1:24164-85810 GCF_042732955.1 Kitasatospora sp. NPDC059747
CACACCACTCCACACCGGGCGGGCTGCGGGCCGCCCGTCGCTTTGTGTTCTATCCCCCCCCCCCCCGCGGCCCCCCCCCGCCACCCCGCGGGGGGGGGGGGGGGCGCCCTTCGACACGTCCGCGGTGGAAGAATCCGAGCCGTCCGACACCGGCTACCACCAGCGCTGGAACGGCACGTTCGGCGACCGCGTGCCGATCCCCGCCCCCTTCGGGTTCGAGCTCGCCACCGACGCTCTCCTCCGCTATCCCGCCTGATCGATCGAGCCTCCCGGCAAGACGACGGGACATCTTCCGAAGACTTGAGGATATTCATCCGCTCGTTCGATCTCCCTACCGTAGAGGCATCGCGAACGGCCCGGCGAGCGGGCCGGCCACGGACAGGGAGAGTTCGATGCGTGCAGTGATCCAGAAGGCGTTCGGCGGGCCCGAGGTACTGGAGGTGGCCGAGGTGGAGCGGCCGCAGCTGTTGAGCGGGGAGGTGCTGGTGCGGGTGCGGGCCAGTGCGGTGAACCCGGCGGACATCGCGGTGCGGTCGGGGGCGTTCCCGCTGCTCGGGGAGCCGCCGTTCGGGGTCGGGTGGGACGTGTCCGGGGTGGTCGAGGAGGCCGCGCCCGGGGCCCGGTACCGGGTGGGCGAGGAGGTGTACGGGATGCCGTTCTTCCCGCGCGCCGCCACCGGCTACGCCGAGTACGTCGCCGCGCCCTCGCGCCAGCTGGCCCGCAAGCCCGCGACGCTCGACCACGTCCAGGCGGCGGCCCTGCCGCTGGCCGCGCTGACGGCCTGGCAGGGCCTGGTGGACCTGGCCGGCGTCACGAAGGGACAGCGGGTGCTGGTCCACCGCGCCGCGGGCGGCGTCGGCCACCTCGCCGTGCAGATCGCCAAGGCCCGCGGCGCGTACGTGATCGCGCTGGCGAGCGAGCCCAAGCACGCGTTCGTGCAGGGGCTCGGCGCGGACGAGGTGATCGACTACCGCACCACCGACTACACCGAGGCGGTCTCGGACGTCGACGTCGTCTTCGACTCGTCCTCCGAGGGCACCAGGGCGTTGGAGGTACTGAAGCCCGGCGGCACGCTGGTCACGATCATGGAGCACTGGAACAAGGACCTCGCCGCCGAGATCGAGGCCGCCGGCCGCCGCTTCGCCGGGGTGTCGGTGGAGCCGGACTACGCCGGCCTGGAGGCGATCGCCGCGCTGGTGGACGAGGGCCTGGTCCGTCCGCACGTCTCGGCGACGTTCCCGCTGGCGGAGGCCGGCCGGGCGCACGAGCTGGTGGCGTCCGGTAGCGTCCAGGGCAAGGTCGTCCTGACCGTCGACTGAACGGTACGAACGGGGAGAAGGGCCGGGAGTTGGACATCCTGACCGAGGCGCTGGGCTCGATGCGCACGGCGCACCCCGCGTCCGTCCGCACCGAGGGCCGTGCCCCCTGGGGCCTGCGGCTGCCGCCGGTGATGGGCGCCGGGTTCCACGTGGTGCTGCACGGCACGTGCTGGCTGGTGCCGCAGGACGGCCGCGCGGAGCCGCTGATGCTCGACACGGGGGACGTCGTCTTCATGCGGGACGGCAGGGGCCACGTCCTGGCCGACCACCCGGACACCCCGGCGCTCGACGCGTCGGCCTACCGGGTGGAGGAGAGCCTGCCGATCGGCACGCTCTCGCTGGGCGGCGGCGACGGCGCCCGCACCAGCCTGCTGTGCGGCAGCTACCACCTGGACCAGGGCCGCCCGCACCCGCTGGTGCGCCAGCTGCCGGAGCTGATCCACCTGGCAAGCGGGCGCGGCTCGCACCCCGAACTGGACGCCGCCGTGCGACTGTTGGGTGCCGAGCTGGAGCGCCCGCGGATCGGCTCGGCCGGGATCGTGCCGGCGCTGGTCGACGCGCTGCTGCTGTACATCCTGCGCGCCTGGTTCGAGGCGCAGCCGCCCGCGACGGCCGCCGGGTGGGCGGCCGCGCTGGGCGATTCGGCGGTGGCGCCGGCGCTGGCCGCGATCCACGGCGCGCCGGCGACGGCGTGGACGGTGGAGGCGCTGGCGGGGCGTTCGGGCCTGTCCCGGGCGGCGTTCGCCCGCCGGTTCAGCTCGATGGTGGGCGAGCCGCCGATGGCGTACCTGACGCGGTGGCGGATGACGACGGCGGCGCGTCTGCTGCGGGAGTCGGACGCGCCGCTGACGGCGGTGGCGGCGCAGGCGGGTTACGGCTCGGAGTACGCGTTCGCGAAGGCGTTCAAGCGGGAGTACGGGCGGGGGGGCGGGGGGGGTGACCCCGGGGGGCGCGGGCCGGGGGGGCCCCCCCGCGGGCGGGGGGCGCCCCGGGGGGGCTAAGGCGGAGGGGGCGGGCGCCGGGGGGGTGGGGGGAACAATAACAGGGGGGTGGGGGCGCGGGGGGGGTCCGGCGGGGTGTACGCGTGCGCGTGGGAGTTCAGGGGGGTTTCGGGGGGGGCTCCGGGGGGTTCCCGCCGGGAGGCCCGGGCCGCTTGACCGCAGCAGCGGCAGCGGCGGCAGCAGCGGATCAGAACGGGAAGCGGCTGCGCCCGTGCTGGATCGAGATCCACTTCACCGTGGTGAACGCGTCGACCGTGTACTCGCCGTTGAGCCGTCCGACGCCGGAGTTCTTCTCGCCGCCGAAGGGCACGATCGGCTCGTCGGCGATGGTCCCGTCGTTGACGTGGATCATGCCGGTCTCGATCCGCTTGGCCACCCGCACGCCGCGCTCGACGTCGCCGGTGTGCACGGCGCCGCTGAGGCCGAAGGGGGTGTCGTTGGCGATGCGGACGGCCTCGTCCTCGCCGTCGACGGGCACCACGAGGACGACGGGGCCGAAGAGTTCGCGCTGGAGGATGGGCGAGTCCGCGGGGACGTCGGTGAGGACGACGGGGTCCATGAGGCTGCCGACGGTGGCGCCGCGCAGGAGGACGGTGGCGCCGGCCTGGACGGCCTGGTCGACCTGGGCGTTGATGGAGTCGGCCTGGACGGGGTTGATGAGCGGGCCGATCTGGGTGGCCGGGTCCCTGGGGTCGCCGACGGTGAGCGAGGCGATCTTGGCGACGAACTTCTCGGTGAACTCGGCGACGACGCCGCGGTCGACGAGCACCCGGTTGGCGGCCATGCAGACCTGGCCCTGGTGGGCGAAGCGGCTGAACACGGCGGCGTCGACGGCGTAGTCGAGGTCGGCGTCGTCGAGGACGACGAGGGCGCTGTTGCCGCCGAGTTCGAGGACGGTGCGCTTGAAGTGGGAGGCGGCGACGGTGGCGACGTGGCGGCCGACCTTGTCCGAGCCGGTGAAGGAGATGACCTTGGGCACCGGGTGCTCGATGAAGGCGTCGCCGATCTCGGCGATGTCGGTGACGACGACGTTGAGCAGCCCGGCGGGCAGTCCGGCGTCGGCGAAGATCTTGGCGAGGAGGGTGCCGCCGACGACCGGGGTCTCCTGGTGCGGCTTGAGCACGACGCCGTTGCCGAGCGCGAGGGCGGGGCCGACGGCCTTGAGGGACAGGAACAGCGGGAAGTTGAACGGGCTGATCACGCCGACGACGCCGACGGGCAGCCGGTAGAGGCGGTTCTCCTTGCCGTCGACGGGCGAGGGCAGCAGGCGGCCCTCGGCGAGCAGGGAGAGCTGCATGCACTCGCGCAGCATGTCCTTGGTGAGGGAGAGTTCGAAGCCGGCCTTGAGGGCGGTGCCGCCGAGTTCGGCCATGATGGCGCGGGTGATCTCGTCCTCGCGCTCCTCGACGAGGCGCAGCGCGCGCTCGAACACGAGCCGGCGGGCGTAGGGGTTGGTGGCGGCCCATTCCTTCTGGGCGCGGGCGGCGGCGCGGTAGGCCCGGTCGACCTGTTCGACGGTGGCGACGGTGACGGTGGCGAGTTTGTCGCCGGTGTAGGGGTCGACGTCGACGATGTCCCAGGAGCCGTCGCCGGCCAGCCATTCGCCGTCGATGTACTGCGCCGCCAACTCGGAGAAGTACGACATCCGATCCCTCTCGTGCCTGAGACGCGTGCCCAGGAGATCGCGCCTGGCACGGTTCGGTGTGGAACGCCTTTGATCAGATCTGATCGGTGCTCATCGTACTGATGGACTAAAGCTCTTGGCGTACGGAGCGCAGAAGTTCCCGGGTCGGTTCGGCGCCGAGGCTGTCGGCGAGGAGGCCTTCCATGGCGCCGGTGTACTCGGCGACCTCGGCGGGCTTGTCGAGGTAGAGCGCGGTGGTGAACTGCTCCAGGTAGACGACGTCGGGCAGTTCGGGTTCGGCGAAGCCGAGCACGGTGAACGCGCCGCCCTCGGCGCGCAGTCCGCCGAAGCCCAGCGGCATCACCTGGAGGTCGACGTTGGGCAGGTCGGTGAGGTCGAGCATCCGGTCGATCTGGGCCCGCATCAGTTCCGGTCCGCCCCAGGGGCGGCGCAGCGCGGCCTCGTCGAGGACGGCGAGCAGGTGGGGGGCGCGGTCGGCGGTGAGGACGGCCTGGCGTTTGAGGCGGACCTCGACGCGGCGTTCGATCTCGTCGGGTTCGGTGACGTGGCCGCCGGCGGCGATGACGGCGCGGGCGTAGTCGGGGGTCTGGAGGAGCCCGTGGACGAACTGGACCTCGTAGCTGCGGATCTCGGTGGCGGCCTCCTCCAGGCCGACGTAGTTCTGGAACCAGGGGGGCAGCACGTCGCCGTAGCCGTGCCACCAGGAGGTGGCGTTGGCGTCGCGGACGAGGCCGAGGACGCCGGCGCGCTCGTGTTCGGCGTCGACGCCGTAGAGGGTGAGCAGGTCGGCGACGTCGCGTTCCTTGAAGCCGACGCGGCCGAGCTCCATGCGGCTGATCTTGGACTCGGAGGCGCGGATCGAGTAGCCGGCCTCCTCGCGGCTGACGCCCCTGGCCTCGCGGAGTTTGCGCAGGTGTGATCCCAGCAGCAGGCGCCGCACCGTCGCGCCTCCGCCTGCCTGAGTCGTGCTCATCGCGTCAACCTCCGCACTCGCGCAGCCCCCCGGCCGTCGGCCGCAGTCTGCCATCTGGCACCGACGAACAACAGTCCGTCAGGCGGTGTGTTCCAGCCGTAGCAGCGCGGGCACGGCGGCGGCGCTGAGGGCGAGCAGGAAGAGCCAGGGCAGGGCGGCGGCGCGGGCGAGGAGCAGGGTGAGCAGTGCGGGGGCGACGGCCTGGCCGACGTTCCAGGAGAGTTGGTAGAGGGCGAGGTACCGGCCGCGCCGCTCGGGGTCGGCGAGGGAGACGCTGAGGTCCTCGCGGAAGGGGGTGGCGACGGTCTCGGCGAGGTTGTAGACGGCCATGGCGGCGAAGAGTCCGGCGAGGACGGCCCAGCCGGGGGCGGCGGCGACGAGGGCGAAGAGGCCGAAGGCGAGCGCGTTGAGCAGGGCACCGGCGGCGACGACCCGGGTGGGGCGGAAGCGTTCGAGCCGGCGGGCGACGGCGTTCTGGGTGAGCACCACCTGGACGCCGTTGAGGACGAGCAGCGCGCCGGCCGTCCACGCGTCGCGGTGCAGGCCGGCGGTGAGGTAGGCGGCGAGCAGCACGCTGAGGACCATCGAGGCGAGGACGAAGGTCAGGTTGACGGCGATCAGCAGCAGGTAGCGCCGGTCGCGCAGGACGGCGCCGTAGCCGCCGGGGGCGGCCGCGCGGGCCTCCGGGGGCAGGGCGGCCCCGGCGGGCCGCCAGGTGGCCAGCAGGGCCGCGGCGAGGGCGTAGCTGGCCGCGTTGAGCCCGACCAGGAGCCGCAGGGCGCCGCCGTCGGCGACCAGGACGGCGCCGAGCGCGCCGCCGAGGCCGAGTCCGGCGTTGCGCAGGGTCTGGACGAGCGCGAACCAGCGCGGGCGCTGCCCCTCGTCGGCGGCGAGGACGACCAGGCCGGTGCTGGAGGTCCAGTAGGCGGCGTGGCCGGCCTGGGCGAGCAGGCAGACCAGCACGATCTGCCAGGCCTGGTGGGCGAGCAGGAAGCCGCCGTAGGCGAGGGCGGAGAGCGCGTTGCCGGCGGTGGCGACCGCGCGGGCGCCGTACCGGTCGAGCAGCGGGCCGACGGCGACGGCGGTGGGCAGGGCGAGCAGGCGCGCGGTGGAGACGGCGGCGCCGACGGCGGCGACGGACAGGCCGGTGGTGCCCGCGAAGTAGACGAGGGTGAAGGCGAGGATCAGTCCGGTGCCGAGGCTGTCGATGACGTGGGCGCCGATCAGGCGGACGCGGCCGGCGGTGGCGGGCAGGCCGAGGCGGTCGCGCAGCGGGGGCGCGGTGACGGTGGTCATGGACCGAGCGTCCCTGGCATGATCGCCGCCGCCCACTGATTCCACCAGGATCGAATCCTCACCGGAGGTGCCCGTGCTGACCTGGGAGTTCTCGGCGCAGGACCTGGCCCGCACGCGCTTCGCCCGTTCCCCGCTGACCGAGGTCGTGACGAGCGTCGAGGTGCTCAAGGACCCGGGCCGGCAGGCCGCGCACCTGCCGTGGGTGCGCGGGGCCCGGCAGCGGCTGGAGGGGGTCGGCTGGGAACTGTTGTCGGCGCTGGTGCGGCTGCCGACGGTGTACGTGCCGGACTTCCTGACCCCGGTGCCGCCGGACGCGGACGGGACGTTCGAGGGGCAGACGGCCGTGCTGGCGGCCACCGACCCGGCCGTGGTGCGCCGCGACCTCGGCCGGCTCGACGGCGAACTCCACCCGCTGGTCGCCGAGTTGGCGCGGGACCCGGAGGCCGGCCTGGAGCGGCTGACGGCCGAGGTACGGGCGTACTGGGATGCGGCGATCGCCCCGCACTGGCCGCGGATGCAGCGGCTCGTCGACGGGGAGGTCCTGCGCCGCGGCCGGCAGATGTCGGCGGGCGGCCCGGCGGCGCTCTTCGCGGACCTGCACCCGCGGGTGTCCTGGGAGCACGACACCCTGCGGATCGGGCACCGGATCGACGTCCACCGGCGGCTGGACGGTGAGCGCGGCCTGGTCCTGCTGCCGACGGTCTTCGCCTGGCCGGGCGTGTTCTCCCAGCAGAACCCGCCGTGGCAGCCCGCCCTGGTCTACCCGCCGCGCGGGGTCGCGACGCTGTGGGAGGCGGCGGCCACCCCCGTCCCCGAGGGCCTGGCCCGCGTGCTCGGCCGCACCCGCGCCCGGCTGCTCGCCGAGCTGGACTCCCCCGCCTCGACCACCGAGCTCGCCGCCCGGACCGGCCTGTCCGCCCCGAACGTCTCCCACCACCTGGGCGCCCTGCACGACGCCGGCCTCCTGGCCCGCCACCGCACCGGCCGCACCGTCCTGTACACCCGCACCGAGGCGGCGGACCTGCTGCTGCGCCCGTGACGAAGCGGAACGCGCCCCACCCCGTGGCCGAAACCCACCAACCACTGTGCGGCAGAAGAGACTTCACGCAGAAAACACGTCGGCGCTCGCCCCCCAACTGGTCGGGGAAGGGGGCGAGCGCCAGGAGACCGCATTGGCCCGACGACGCTGGCGGGGGCAGCGGGTTGAGCTCCCGGCAATGCGGTGCCGGGGGTTCAGGGGGCCGGTCGGACCGTCAGACCACGAGCGGGCGGTCGGTGGGCCGGATCGGGGCCGGAAGCGGGGTCTTGCCACCGAGGTACTTGTCCACCGCCGCGGCGGCCGAACGGCCCTCCGCGATGGCCCAGACGATCAGGGACTGGCCACGGCCGGCGTCTCCGCAGACGTACACGCCATCGACATTGGTGGCGAACCGGCCGTCGCGGCCAATGTTACCGCGCGCGTCGAGGTCCACCCCCAGCTGCTCGACGAGCCCGTTCTTCACGTCCGTCCCGGTGAAGCCCATGGCCAGGGTGACCAGCTGCGCCGGGATGGCCCGCTCGGTGCCGGGGACCTGCTCGAACTTCCCGTCCTTGAACTCCACCTCGACGAGGTGCAGCTCCTGGACGTTGCCCTCCTCGTCGCCGCTGAGGTGGGTGGTGCTCACGGAGTAGATCCGCTCGCCGCCCTCCTCGTGCGCGGAGGTGACCTTGTACGTCATCGGCATGGTCGGCCAGGGCTGGTGCCCGGGCCGGTCCTCGCCCGGGCGCGGCATGATCTCCAGCTGGGTGACGGAGGCCGCCCCCTGCCGGTGCGCGGTGCCGACGCAGTCGGCGCCGGTGTCGCCGCCGCCGATGACGACGACGTGCTTGCCCTTGGCGCTGACCGGCGACTCGACGAAGTCGCCCTCCTGCACCTTGTTGGCCAGCGGCAGGTACTCCATGGCCTGGTAGACGCCCTTGAGCTCGCGCCCGGGCACCGGCAGGTCGCGGGCCGTGGTGGCGCCGGCGGCGACGACGACGGCGTCGAAGCGCTCGCGCAGCTGCTGCCCGGTGATGTCCTCGCCGACGTGGACGCCGGTGCGGAAGCGGGTGCCCTCCGCGCGCATCTGCTCGACGCGGCGGTTGATGTGGCGCTTCTCCATCTTGAACTCGGGGATGCCGTAGCGCAGCAGGCCGCCGATGCGGTCGGCGCGCTCGTACACCACCACGGTGTGCCCGGCCCGGGTGAGCTGCTGGGCGGCGGCGAGGCCGGCCGGGCCAGAGCCGACGACGGCGACGGTCTTGCCGGAGAGGCGCTCGGGGATCTGCGGGGTGACGCCGCCGCGGTCCCACGCCTTGTCGATGATGGTGACCTCGACGTTCTTGATGGTCACCGCGTCCTGGTTGATGCCGAGGACGCACGCGGACTCGCACGGGGCCGGGCACAGGCGGCCCGTGAACTCCGGGAAGTTGTTGGTCGCGTGCAGCCGCTCGATCGCGCCGACGAAGTCGTCCCGGTAGGCGAGGTCGTTCCACTCGGGGATGAGGTTCCCGAGCGGGCAGCCGTTGTGGCAGAACGGGATGCCGCAGTCCATGCAGCGGCCGGCCTGCTTGGTGATGATCGGCAGGAGGCTGCGTTCGACGTAGACCTCGTTCCAGTCCCGCAGACGGACGTCCACGGGACGGCGCTCGGCCAGCTGCTTGGGCGTGGTCAGGAAGCCCTTGGGGTCAGCCATGTGCCGCCTCCATCATCTTGCGAGTGGTCTCGGCCTCGGAGAGGCCATCGCGCTCAGCGGCGTCCTTGGCGGCGAGCACTGCCTTGTAGTCGGTCGGCATGATCTTGGAGAAGCGGGAGACCCCGCTGCCCCAGTCGGCCAGGAGTTCGGCGGCGACGGTGGAGCCGGTCTCCTCGTAGTGCTGCTGCACGGTCTCGCGCAGCCACTCGCGGTCGTCGGCGGTGGGGGCCTCGATGCCCACCATGCCGTCGTTGACGTTCGCGGGACGCAGGTCGAGGACGTAGGCGATGCCGCCGGACATGCCGGCCGCGAGGTTGCGCCCGGTCTCGCCGAGGACGACGACCCGCCCGCCGGTCATGTACTCCAGGCCGTGGTCGCCCACGCCCTCGACGACGAGGGTGGCGCCGGAGTTGCGGACGGCGAAGCGCTCACCGGCCTTGCCGCGCAGGTGGATCCGGCCCGAGGTGGCGCCGTAGCCGATGGTGTTGCCGGCGATGACGTGGTTCTGCGCGTCGTTGCCGATGGCCGCGGCCTCGCGGGCCGGGCGGACGACGACGACGCCGCCGGACAGGCCCTTGCCGACGTAGTCGTTGGCGTCGCCCTCCAGGCGCAGGGTGACGCCGCGGGGCACGAAGGCGCCGAACGACTGCCCGGCGGAACCGGTGAAGGTGACGTCGATGGTGCCCTCGGGCAGGCCCTCGCCGCGGTAGCGCCTGGTCACCTCGTGGCCGAGCATGGTGCCGACCGTCCGGTTGACGTTGCGGATCGGCAGCTGGATGCGGACGGTCTCGCCGCGCTCCAGGGCGTCCTCGGCGAGGGTGATCAGCTGGTTGTCGAGGGCCTTGTCGAGCGCGTGGTCCTGCGTGGTGGTGCAGTGGCGCGCGGCGCCCTCGGGCAGCTCGGGGACGTGGAAGAGCGGGGCCAGGTCGAGCCCGGCGGCCTTCCAGTGGTCGACGGCGGCCTGGGAGTTGATGTGCTCGGCGTGGCCGACGGCCTCCTCGATCGAGCGGAAGCCCAGCGAGGCCAGGATCTCCCGGACCTCCTCGGCGATGAACTCGAAGAAGTTGACGACGAATTCGGGCTTGCCGGAGAACCGGTCGCGCAGCACCGGGTTCTGGGTGGCGACGCCGACCGGGCAGGTGTCCAGGTGGCAGACGCGCATCATGATGCAGCCGGAGACGACGAGCGGGGCGGTCGCGAAGCCGAACTCCTCGGCGCCGAGCAGCGCGGCGATGACGACGTCGCGCCCGGTCTTCAGCTGGCCGTCGGTCTGGACGACGATGCGGTCGCGCAGCCCGTTGAGCAGCAGGGTCTGCTGGGTCTCGGCGAGGCCGAGCTCCCAGGGGCCGCCGGCGTGCTTGAGCGAGGTGAGCGGCGAGGCGCCGGTGCCGCCGTCGTGGCCCGACACGAGGACGACGTCCGCGTGCGCCTTGGAGACGCCCGCCGCGACCGTCCCGACGCCGACCTCGGACACCAGCTTCACGTGGATGCGGGCGGCCGGGTTGGCGTTCTTGAGGTCGTGGATCAGCTGGGCGAGGTCCTCGATGGAGTAGATGTCGTGGTGCGGCGGCGGCGAGATGAGGCCGACGCCCGGGGTGGAGTGCCGCGTGCTGGCGACCCACGGGTAGACCTTGTGGCCGGGCAGCTGGCCGCCCTCGCCGGGCTTGGCGCCCTGGGCCATCTTGATCTGGATGTCGTCGGCGTTGACCAGGTACTCGGAGGTGACGCCGAAGCGGCCGGAGGCGACCTGCTTGATCGCCGAGCGGCGCTCGGGGTCGTACAGGCGGTCCGGGTCCTCGCCGCCCTCACCGGTGTTGGACTTGCCGCCGAGGCGGTTCATCGCGATGGCGAGGGTCTCGTGCGCCTCGCGGGAGATCGAGCCGTAGGACATGGCGCCGGTGGAGAAGCGCTTGACGATCTCGGAGACCGGCTCGACCTCCTCGACCGGGACGGCCTCGCGGCCGAGCGCGTCGAGCCGGAACAGGCCGCGCAGCGTCATGAGGCGCTCGGACTGCTCGTTCACCCGGTCCGTGTACTGCTTGAAGATGTCGTACCGGCGGTTGCGGGTGGAGTGCTGGAGCCGGAAGACGGTGTCCGGGTCGAACAGGTGCGGCTCGCCCTCGCGGCGCCACTGGTACTCGCCGCCGATCTCCAGCGCGCGGTGCGCGGCGGGGATGCCGGAGGCCGGGTAGGCCTTGGCGTGGCGGGCGGCGGTCTCCTTGGCGATCTCGTCCAGGCCGATGCCGCCGAGCTTGGTGGTGGTGCCGGCGAAGTAGCCGTCGACCAGCTCGTGCGAGAGGCCGATGGCCTCGAAGACCTGGGCGCCGCGGTAGGAGGCGACGGTCGAGATGCCCATCTTGGACATGACCTTGAGCACGCCCTTGCCGAGCGCCTTGATCAGGTTCCGGATGGCCTTCTCGGGCTCGACGCCCTGGATGAAGACGCCCTGGGCGACGAGGTCCTCGACGGACTCCATCGCCAGGTACGGGTTGACCGCGCCGGCGCCGTAGCCGACCAGCAGCGCGACGTGGTGCACCTCGCGGACGTCACCGGCCTCGACCAGCAGGGACACCTGGGTGCGCTGCTTGGTGCGGATGAGGTGGTGGTGGATCGCGGAGGTGAGCAGCAGCGAGGGGATCGGGGCGTGCTCGGCGTCCGAGTGGCGGTCGGAGAGCACGATGATGCGGGCGCCGTCGGCGATCGCGGCGTCGGCCTCGGCGGCGATCCCGGCCAGGCGCGCGGCCAGGCCCTCGCCGCCGCTGGCGACCTTGTAGAGGCCGGACAGCGTGACGGCCTTGAGGCCGGGCTGGTCCCCGTCGGCGTTGATGTGGACGAGCTTGGCCAGCTCGTCGTTGTCGATCACCGGGAAGGTGATGCCGACCGAGCGGCAGGCGGCGGCCTCGGCGGCCAGCAGGTTGCCCTCGGGGCCGAGGTTGCTGAGCAGCGAGGTGACGAGCTCCTCGCGGATGGCGTCCAGCGGCGGGTTGGTGACCTGCGCGAAGAGCTGCACGAAGTAGTCGAAGAGCAGGCGCGGCTTCTCGCTGAGCGCGGCGATCGGCGAGTCGGTGCCCATCGAGCCGAGCGCCTCGGCGCCGGTCTTCGCCATCGGCGCGAGGATGACCCGCAGCTCCTCCTCGGTGTAGCCGAAGGTCTGCTGGCGGCGGGTGACGGAGGCGTGGGTGTGGGCGATGTGCTCGCGCTCGGGGAGCTTGGCGAGCTGGATCTGCCCGGCGGTGACCCACTCCTCGTAGGGGTGCTCGGCGGCCAGGCCGGCCTTGATCTCCTCGTCCGGGACGATCCGGTTCTCGTTGAGGCAGACCAGGAACATCTTGCCGGGCTGGAGGCGGCCCTTCTGGACCACCTTCTGCTGGTCGAGGTCGAGGACGCCGACCTCGGAGGAGAGCACGACCAGGCCGTCCTCGGTGACCCAGTAGCGGGCCGGGCGCAGGCCGTTGCGGTCGAGCACGGCGCCGATCCGGGTGCCGTCGGTGAAGGTGACGCAGGCCGGGCCGTCCCAGGGCTCCATGAGGTTGGAGTGGTACTGGTAGAACGCGCGGCGGGCCGGGTCCATGGTGGCGTGGTTCTCCCACGCCTCCGGGATCATCATCAGCACCGAGTGCGGCAGCGACCGGCCGCCGAGGTGGAGCAGCTCCAGGACCTCGTCGAAGGAGGCCGAGTCGGAGTGGTCCGGGGTGCAGACCGGGAAGATCCGGCTCAGGTCGCCGGGGATGACGTCGGTGGCGAGCTGGGACTCGCGGGCGCGCATCCAGTTGCGGTTGCCCTTGACCGTGTTGATCTCGCCGTTGTGCGCGACGAAGCGGTACGGGTGGGCGAGCGGCCAGCTCGGGAAGGTGTTGGTGGAGAACCGCGAGTGCACCAGGCCGATGGCGGACGCGTAGGTGCGGTCCGACAGGTCGGGGAAGAAGGGCTCCAGCTGGCCGGTGGTCAGCATGCCCTTGTAGACGATGGTGCGGGCGGACAGCGACGGGAAGTAGACGCCGGCCTCGCGCTCGGCGCGCTTGCGGACGACGAAGGCGATCCGGTCGAGCTCGATCCCGGCCTTGTCGGCGTGCGACAGGAAGACCTGGCGGAAGCGGGGCATCACGCTGCGCGCGGTCGCGCCGAGGAGGTCGGGGGTGACGGGCACGTCGCGCCAGCCGAGGACGGTGAGGTCCTCCTCGGCGGCGATGGCCTCGATCTGCGCGACGGCGGCGGCGGCCGCCGCGTCCTCGTCCGGCAGGAAGGCGATGCCGACGGCGTAGGAGCCGGCCGCCGGGAGCTCGAAGGAGACCTTGCCGCGCAGGAAGGCGTCCGGGATCTGGGTGAGGATGCCGGCGCCGTCGCCGGAGTCGGGCTCGGCGCCGGTGGCGCCGCGGTGCTCCAGGTTGCGCAGGACGGTCAGCGCCTGCTCGACGATGGTGTGGTCGGCGATGCCGGTCAGCGTGGCGACGAAACCGACGCCGCAGGCGTCGTGCTCGTTTCGCGGGTCGTACAGGCCCTGAGCAGCAGGTCGCGCATCCGGAACGAGCGCGTACGGCGGGCGGGCGGCGCCGGCCTGGGGCTCGTTTGCGGAGTGCATGGATGCAGACAGCATCGGCTCTCCCGTCGTCGTCTTTCGGCAAGTTGGTGCACGTAGGGACGACGTTGGCCCTGATGCGGTGAAACGATTTCGTGCAAGTTACATGATGCCCAAGATCCCGGGAAGCGGAATGCCTCGTCCGCATGGTGGACGGATCCGCAGGTCACGGGGTGGGTGAAGGGACGCGCCACAGTGCACGTCCCGACGATTGTGCCCGGCGGTCGGCCGCCCGAAACAGGGGCGAAACCGGACCGCCACACGAGGCGATCAAGGTCGCCTGCGAATCCTTTCCCGGGGCCGCGTCGCAGATGCGAATCTGCGGCTCCAGGGCTCGGATGGTGAGACTAGGCCAGGCCATGCGCGACGGCCATGTGCGGAACGTCACGCATTCACCGGCATAGTCATGCAAGGGTCTGTGTCATCCCACAGCCCGCCGCCCGACTCCCCGGGTCAGCCCACGTGCCCGCCGATGAGCCAGCCCAGCAGGTACGTCACGCCTGCGGCCGCGCCGCCCAGCACGAGCTGCCGCAGCCCGCTGTACCACCAGCTGCGCGCCGTCACACGGGCCACCACGGCGCCGCAGCCGAACAGCCCGGCCGCCGCGAGCAGCATGGCGGGCAGCAGCGTCGTCGCACCCAGCAGGTACGGCAGGAGCGGCAGCAGGGCGCCGAGCGCGAAGCACACGAAGGAGGACGCGGCGGCGACCAGCGGCGAGGGCAGGTCGTTGGGGTCGATGCCCAGTTCCTCGCGGGCGTGGATCTCCAGCGCCTGGTCCGGGTTCGCGGACAGCTGCCGGGCCACCTCGTGGGCGAGGTCCGGGTCCACCCCGCGCGAGACGTACAGCTGGGCGAGCTCGGCCAGCTCCCCGTGCGGGTTGCGGCTCAGCTCCAGCCGCTCGGCCTCGATCTCGGCCTGGACGAGCTCGCGCTGCGAGGCCACCGAGGTGTACTCCCCCGCCGCCATCGAGCAGGCACCGGCCGCCAGCCCGGCGAGGCCGGTGAGGATCACCGTGCCGTTGGACGCCGCACCGCCGACCACACCGGTCATCAGCGCGAAGTTGGAGACGAGGCCGTCGACCGCGCCGAACACCGCGGGCCGCAGCCAGCCGCCGTTGACGTCCCGGTGGTGGTCCGCCGCGGGTATGCGGGGGTGCTGCCCGGCCTCGGGCTCAAGGATGGTCGCGCTCACGGTTCTGCCCCTCCGTCTTCGTTCGTCTGACTCGAACGTAGCCGGGTTGACCTGGGCATTTCCAGCAAAGTAAGGCTGTCCGAACAGCACTGAGGCCACCCTTCGCAGGCGGTGCGAAGGGTGGCCTCAGTGCAGGGAACGCCCCAGGTCAGATCGGGTTCTCGACGTCCTTGCCGGCCTTCTCGGCGGTCGCGGCGGCCTTCTCGGCGCCCGGCTCATCGTCCGCATGCCGAGACAACTCGGCGGTCTCACCGGCTCCGGCGACCTTCTCGGACGGGGCGGCCTTCTTCTCGCCCGCCTCTGCCGTGCCCGCGGTCTCGGCCTTGCCCGACCCCTTGGCCTTGCCCGAACCATCGGCCTTGCCCACGGTCTCGGCCTTGCTGGCGGTCTCGGCCTTGTCCGCGATCGCGGCCTCCTCCTCGTGCGCGGCCGGGTCGATGCTCGCCGGGTCCTCGCGGCCGGGCCGCTTCTTGCCGACGATCAGGAAGTACGCCACGGCGCCGATGAACACCACGATGGACGTCCAGTCGTTCAGCCGCAGGCCGAAGTAGACGTGCGCCTCGTCGACCCGCAGCCACTCGGTCCAGAACCGGCCCACCGTGTACGCGGCCACGTACAGCGCGAACGCCCGGCCGTGGCCCAGCTTGAACCGCCGGTCCGCCCAGATCACCAGCAGCGCGACCCCGATGCACC
The DNA here is from genome assembly GCF_042732955.1 of Kitasatospora sp. NPDC059747. NCBI lineage: Bacteria > Bacillati > Actinomycetota > Actinomycetes > Kitasatosporales > Streptomycetaceae > Kitasatospora > Kitasatospora sp. NPDC059747. Next base: position 39,573 of record NZ_JBHWGV010000030.1, read on the forward strand.
ACAGCGACTCGTACAGGAAGGTGGGGTGGTAGGTGGCGGCATCGGGCGTGGCGGCCGGACGGTGGGCGGGCGCGATCTCCAGGCCCCACGGGAGCGTGGTCGGCCGGCCGAACAGCTCCTGGTTGAAGTAGTTGCCCCAGCGCCCCATCGCCTGCGCGAGCGCGATGCCCGGCGCGATGGCGTCGGCGTACGCGGGCAGCGGCACGCCCCGGCGGCGGCAGCCGATCCAGGCGCCGACCGCGCCCAGCGCGACCGCGCCCCAGATGCCGAGGCCGCCCTCCCAGATCTTGAAGGCGTTCCAGGGGTTGCGGCCGTCGCCGAAGTACAGCTGGTGATCGGTGATCACGTGGTACAGCCGGCCGCCGACGAGGCCGAACGGCACGGCCCACACGGCGATGTCACCGACCGTGTGCTTGGCACCGCCCCGGGCGACCCAGCGCTTGCTGCCGAGCCAGACGGCGACGACGACACCGAGGATGATGCAGAAGGCGTAGGCGCGCAGCGGGACGGGTCCGAGGTGGAGGACGCCCCGCGACGGGCTGGGAATGAAGGCGATATCCATGACAGCTCCGACGCTACAGGGTCGGCGGCCCCCGCCGGACACCCCAGGGGTCACAGAAACCGAACAACAGGGGGCGGGGCCGCCCACGACGGCCGGCCGCCGCCCCCTCCGGACGGGGAGGGGACGGCGGCGGCGGGCGGCGCGGGAGGCTCAGCCGGCGTTCGGCGACGGGTTGTTGGCCTCCGAAGCGGCGCTGGTGGGGGCCGGCGTCTGCCCGTTGGTGCCCGGGGTGCCGGGCTGCTTGCCCTGGTTGGCGGCGTCCACCCACTTCGCCAGGTTCGCCGGGGTGATCTCCTCGGTGCCGTTCTTCGGGTAGATCGGCTGGCCGTTGAGCAGCACGGTCGGGGTCGACTTGAAGCTGGACTTGTCGAAGTCCTGCTGCACCGCGGACACCCACCCGCCGAACTTGTTGTCGTTGACGCAGGCCTCGAAGGCGGGCGTGTCCAGGCCGTTGACCTGCTTGGCGAGGTTGAGCAGGACGGCCTTGTTGCCGAAGGCGTCGTTGGTCTCGTCCGGCTGGTTGCGGTAGAGGACGTCGTGGAAGTCCCGGAAGTGCCCGGCGTCCTGGGCGCAGGCCAGGGCGTTGGCCCCGTTCTTGGAGCCCTTGCCGGGCAGCGCGCGGTCGATGAACGAGACGATGTGGGCGTTGGTGTAGATCTTGCCCTGGTCCTCCAGCTGGTCGATGGTCGAGGAGAACTCGCGCTCGAACATGCCACAGGCGGGGCAGCGCGGGTCCTCGTACACCGTGAGGACGGACGGGGCGTCGGCGGAGCCGACCGGGATGACGAGGTTCTTGTCGCCGACCGTCCCGGCCGGGGCGGCGGCCGGGGTCTCCGGCTTGGAGCGCTGGTTCTGCACCACGACGCCGACGACGACCGCGGCGGCGATCACCGCGAGCACCGAGCCGCCGACGATGAGCTTCTTCCTGCGCCGCCCGGCGGCCTCGTCGGCCGCCCGCTGCGCCTGCATCCGCTCGCGGGCGGTGCGCTTGCCTTCTCGGTTCTTCTCGCTCATTGCCTTGACATCCATCGGGGAGGACCTCGGTCGGGGGTTGGGGTGTGGTGGGCGCCGGGCGGTCAGCTGGTCAGCCAGCCGTCCGCCGAGAACTTGGTGCGGGGCCGCCACAGCAGCCACCCGGCCAGCAGCAGGAACCCGGTGTCGCGCAGGATCTCCTGCAGGTACTCGGTCTGCGACGCGTCCACGTGCCCCCCGCCGCCGAAGCACCCGCAGTCGATGGAGATGCCGCGCGCCCAGGCCGAGCCGATCCCGGCGATGAAGGTGAGCAGCAGCAGCGCGGAGACGGCGGCGACCAGCCGGACGCCGAGGCCGATCACCAGCAGCAGGGCGAGCGCCAGCTCCAGGAAGGGCAGCCCGTAGCCGATCGGCTTGACCAGCCCCTCCGGCAGGATCTCGTAGGCACGGACGGCCTGGGCGGCCTCCGCCGGGTCGGCGATCTTGGCCAGCCCGGCCCAGCCCCACACCACGGCGAGCCCGAGCCGGACGGCGGTGCCGGCCCACTGCGTCCACACCGGCGCGGGCCAGCGCCCGGGCGGCGCGGAGTCCGCGGACACGGATTCGCCGGGCTGCGCTGCCGGGCCGGCCATCAGGGAACCCCCCTCGGGAAAATCGTTCACTTCCTGACGAACCGTAGGGGATGAAGCCCGGTTTCTCCGTATTCAGGAATTAAGCCGTATGAGTGACGGCTGATGACGGCTCGTCCGATTACGCCCGAACCGTCGTGCGAATGGGGCGGGCCCGGCACGCTACCGGCAGATCAGCGGACGCCCCGGGTCGACGAGGTCCGTCCGGCTCTCGTGGTGCCGGTGGGAGTCCCGCGCGGCGGCCTCCCAGCGGGCCGCCTCGGCGCACACGGACGCGTCCCGCTCGGCCCGTTCGACGGCGGCCCTGGCCAGCGCGTGCCCGACCTCGGAGTGCGCCCCGACGGCGGCGCCGAGGGCCAGGGCGGCCGCCGCCGCCCGCAGCAGGACGGCTCGGTGGAAACACCTCACCGGCTCACCCCTTCGCTCGCCCCCGTGCACGTCGTTCGTGCACTCGTCCCTCCACTCAACGCCCGTCAATCGCGGCTGATGCGTGTGCCCGCCAGTGTTCACCCGTTCGGGTTGCCGGCGGACATCCGATGACGCGTCACCCTCATCCGAAAGGCCGATGACCCCCGTCTCCCGCCCCAAAGCCGACGGCCCCCGGGGGGCCACCCAGCCCCACCCGCGGCCCCCCCCCCCCCCCCCCCCCCCCGGCCCCCCGCGCCCCCCCCCCCCCCCCCGGGGCCGTCAGCCGTCCCTATCGGTCAGCGCGTCAGCGTCGCCGTACGCCCTGCGCCAGTTCGCCGGCCAGGGCGCGGACGGCGTCGAGCGCGGCCGGTTCGTCCCCGTCCGCCTCCAGGATCCGCTTCACGAACGCGGACCCGACGATCACGCCGTCCGCGAAGGCCGCGACCTCGGCCGCCTGCTCCGGCGTGGAGACGCCGAGCCCGACGCAGACCGGCAGGTCCGTGGTGGCCCGGGTGCGGGCGACCAGGTCCTCGGCGAGCGAGCCGACCGCGCTGCGGGTGCCCGTCACGCCCATCACCGCGGCGGCGTACACGAACCCGCTGCCGGCCGCGGTGACCTCGGCCAGCCGCTCGTCCTTGCTGCTGGGGGCGACCACGAACACGGTGTCCAGACCGTGCTCCTCCGCCGCCTCGCGCCACTCCCGGGACTCCTCGACCGGCAGGTCCGGCAGGATGCAGCCGGCCCCGCCGACGGCCGCCAGGTCGGCGGCGAAGCGGGCCACGCCGTAGCGGTCGACCGGGTTCCAGTACGTCATCACCAGCACCGCCGCCCGCGGGTGCGCGGTGGCGACCTCCTGGACGGTCCGCAGGACGTCCTTGATCCGCACGCCGCCGCGCAGGGCGATGTCGTCGGCGGTCTGGATGACGGCGCCGTCCAGCACCGGGTCGGAGTGCGGCAGGCCGACCTCGACGACGTCGCAGCCGCCCTCGACCAGCGCCCCGATCGCCCGGATGCCGCCGTCGACGGTCGGGAAGCCGGCCGGCAGGTAGCCGATCAGCGCGGCGCGATCGTCGGCCTTGGCCTTGGCCAGGATGCCGCTGAGCTTGCTCGCCATGTCACTTACCCCCGTCGGCCGCGTCGCCGGCCGCCTCGTCGTACAGGCCGAAGTACCGGGCCGCCGTGTGCATGTCCTTGTCGCCGCGCCCGGAGAGCGAGACCAGGATGGTGGCCTCCGGCCCGAGTTCGCGGCCGAGCTCCAGGGCGCCGGCCAGCGCGTGGGCGCTCTCGATGGCCGGGATGATGCCCTCGGTGCGGGAGAGCAGGCGCAGCGCCTGCATCGCGGCGTCGTCGGTGACCGGGCGGTACTCGGCCCGTCCGGTGTCCTTGAGCCAGGCGTGCTCCGGGCCGACGCCCGGGTAGTCGAGGCCGGCCGAGATGGAGTGCGACTCGATGGTCTGGCCGTCCTCGTCCTGGAGGACGTAGGTGCGCGAGCCGTGCAGCACGCCGGGGTCGCCCTTGGTGAGGGTGGCCGCGTGCCTGGGGGTCTCGGCGCCCTCGCCGGCCGCCTCGCAGCCGATCAGGCGCACGCCGGCGTCCGGGATGAACTCGTGGAAGATGCCCATCGCGTTGGAGCCGCCGCCGACGCACGCGACGACGGCGTCGGGCAGCCGCCCGGTGCGGTCGAGGACCTGCTCGCGCGCCTCGACGCCGATGACGCGGTGGAAGTCGCGGACCATCATCGGGAAGGGGTGCGGCCCGGCGACGGTCCCGAACAGGTAGTGCGTGGAGTCGACGTTGGCGACCCAGTCGCGGAACGCCTCGTTGATGGCGTCCTTGAGGGTGCGGCTGCCGGACTTGACGGCCACCACCTCGGCGCCGAGCATCCGCATCCGGGCGACGTTCAGCGCCTGGCGCCGGGTGTCGACCTCGCCCATGTAGATCGTGCAGTCGAAGCCGAACAGCGCGCAGGCGGTGGCGGTGGCCACGCCGTGCTGGCCGGCGCCGGTCTCGGCGATGATCCGGGTCTTGCCCATCCGGCGGGTGAGCAGCGCCTGGCCCAGCACGTTGTTGATCTTGTGCGAGCCGGTGTGGTTCAGGTCCTCGCGCTTGAGCAGGATCCGCGCGCCGCCCGCCTCGGCGGAGAAGCGGTGCACGTCGGTCAGCGGGCTCGGACGGCCCGTGTAGTCCTTGAGCAGGGCGTCGAGCTCGGCGGTGAAGGCCGGGTCGGTCTTGGCCTTCTCGTACTCCTCGGCGACCTGCTCGACGGCGGCGACCAGCGCCTCCGGGATGAAGCGGCCCCCGTACGCGCCGAAGTAGCCGCGGGCGTCCGGCACGTGTGCGCCGGACTGGTGGTCCTTGTCGGACATGGTGGGTTCCCTTGGGGAGATGACGACAGTGACGTCTCGTGGCCGGTGATCAGCCGAGCGTCCCGCGCCATCGCCGGCCGGGCACCTGCCCGGGCTCACAGCCGATGACGTAGCGCACCCGCCGCCCCAGCACCCGGCGCGCGGGCGCGCGGCAGCCGCGCGGGCGGCAGCCGGGGGCGAGACGGGTGGCGATCTTCATCTGCTGCGCTCAGTCCTTGTGCCGCACGGCCGGGTGGGCCCCGGCGGCGACCAGGTCGGCGACCGCGGCCCGCGGGTCCTTGCCGGTCACCAGGGACTCGCCGACCAGCACCGCGTCGGCGCCGAGGTTGGCGTAGGAGATGACGTCCAGCGGGCCGCGCACGCCGGACTCGGCGACCTTGACGATGCCGTCCGGGATCGCGTGGACGACGTTGCCGAAGGTGTCGCGGTCGACCTCCAGCGTCTTCAGGTTGCGGGCGTTGACGCCGATGATCCGCGCCCCGGCGTCCACCGCGCGCTTGATCTCCTCCTCGTCGTGCACCTCCACCAGCGGCGTGAGGCCGATCGACTCGGCGCGCTCGATCAGCGACACCAGGGCCGGCTGGTCGAGGGCGGCGACGATCAGCAGCGCGAGGTCGGCGCCGTGCGCGCGGGCCTCCCACAGCTGGTAGGCGGTGACGATGAAGTCCTTGCGCAGCAGCGGGGTGTCCACCGCCGCGCGGACCGCGTCGAGGTCGGCCAGCGACCCGCCGAAGCGGCGCTGCTCGGTCAGCACGCTGATCGCGGCGGCGCCGCCGGCCGCGTAGTCGACCGCCAAGGCGGCCGGATCGGCGATCGCGGCCAGGGCGCCCTTGGACGGGCTGGAGCGCTTCACCTCGCAGATCACCCGGATCCCGTCGCCCTTGAGGGCGGCGACGCCGTCCTTGGCCTCCGGGGCCTTGGCGGCGAGCTCCTTGAGCTCGTCCAGGGAGACCCGGGCCTGCCGCTCGGCGAGGTCCTCGCGGACCCCTTCGATGATCGTGTCGAGCACACTCATGCGTCCACCTCGCTGCGCTCGGCAGGCGCATCGCGCAACACGCACCTGTCAATGGTTCGGTCGCTCCGCTCACTCACGGCGCAGTGCCCCCATCGTTTCTGCTAGTTCAGCTAGCCGGTAGCCGTCGGACAGAGGCCCGTCGGCTCTTCGATGGTATCGGCACCCGGGGGCGCGAACCGCATCAGCCCGGCGCGCGTCTCGCGGACCGGACGCCCCTTGCGGCGGCTCTCAACTGCGACTTCACCGCTTCTCCACCCAGGGCCGGGCGCCCCCGGCCCGGACCGGGCTCCCCGGCTCAGACCAGCGGCGGAGCCAGCCCCGCCCCGACCGGCAGGTTGCGCACGACGGTGAACACCAGCACCAGCAGTCCGATCAGCGCCCAGCGGCGCGCCCCGACCGACATCCGCGGCACCGGGCCGCCGGTCAGCGCGGCCCAGGCCCAGCGCAGCCACATCAGCGCCAGGACGGCGAACAGGAGCACCGCGACGGCGTTGTCGTGCAGCGCGGCGGTGAAGTCCCCGTGGGCCAGCGCGTGGACGCAGCGCAGTCCCCCGCAGCCGGGGCACCACCAGCCGGTCGCGGCCAGGAAGGGGCAGGTCGGGTAGTGCCCGGGTGCGTTCGGGTCCACCACGGAGACGTACACGGCGGGCACGGCCGCGGCGGCCAGTGCGGCCAGCGGCGGGCCCATCCGCCGCAGCACGGGCGGCGGGGCGGAGGCGGCGGGGGCGGCGTTCACGCCCCCGATTGTGCCCGGCGCGGGGGCCGGGGATGCGAAAACGGCGGGCGTGGCGCCCGCCGTTCTGCAGTGCGAAGGGTGTCGTCGTCAGGCGGCGACGGCAGCGCGCGCGGCGCGGGCCTCGGTCTGCTCCTGGACGGACGTGTAGACGTTGGTGCTCGGCTGCTTGCCCATGCCGGCCATCGCCATGGCCTTGCCGACGATGCCGCCGACGAGGACGACCGCGAGACCGGCCACGACCAGCAGCGGCGACGGCAGGATCATCGCGACGCCCGCGATGCCGAAGCCGACGAAGGAGATGACGACGCCGGTCCAGGCGGCGGGGTTGTGGCCGTGTGCTGCTGCTGCCATCGATGGTGCTCCTTGGCTCTCGGGGCCCGGCCGGGCCTGCGGGGCCGCCGGCGGGTTTGACGGGTTCCATTGTGCCGGGCCACATGTCGGCGGCCCAAAGCGGGTGGCGGGTCTATCGCGTCACAGTGGACGGCCGGGGACGGGCCTGGGAAGTGTCTTCCGGTTGCGCCGAAGGACAGGCCCTAGACGGCCGTCGGGTCCTCGCCGCGGTCCAGCGCCTTCCACAGGTCGGCCGGGGTGTCCGCGCCCTTCACGGCACCCTTGGCCGGGCCCCTGGCCGGGCCCTTCACCGGGGCCTTGCCGGTGGGCGCCTCGTAGCGGCTGCCCATGGCCGGCCAGCCGCGGCCGAAGCGCAGCGTGAGCAGCCCGGCGACGGCGAGCAGCACCCCGCCGGCCACCGCCACCCATGGCCAGCCGCTGTGGCCGACCTCCGTGGCCGTCGAGCCGGCCAGGGCGAGCTTGCGGGCCGCCTCGGCGTCCAGCGCGGCGGTGTCGCCGGCGCCGGCCACCGCCGTGGCGGCCACGCCGATCCCGGCCAGCAGGGTCAGCGCGCCGACCGCGAGCCGTCCGGCGCCGCGCACCGCGAACACCGCGATGGCGGCGGCCAGGCCCACCAGGGCCAGCCCGCCGGGCAGTTCGGAGATCCGGCCGCCGCTGACGGACACCTCCAGGGTGCCGGCCCGGCCCTGCGCCCAGTCCCGGCCGACCGCGGTCAGCACCAGGACGGCGCTCAGCACGGTCAGCAGCAGCATCACGCCGAGCGTGCGCCGGCCCGGCCGCGCGGCCGGGGCGGTGTCGGGTACGGGGTTCTGGTCAGCGCTCACCCGTCCACTATCCCCCGGCCGCGTTCTCAGGCCGTACCCGGGGTGGGGCGCTCCACCACGAACCCGTCGGTCTGGAGCACGAGCGTCCGCTCGCCGAGCGGCAGGAAGAGGTCGTTGCCGATCGGCACCCGTTCGGCCTCCCGGTACACCCCGCCCGGCGCCGGGGCGGTGTGCACGGTGCAGACGCCGGCCACCGGGTCCACCATCACGTACAGCGGCAGCCCGGACTCCGCGTACGCGCGCGCCGCCGCGCCGTGGCCGCCGCCCGGGGCGGCCACCTCCAGGACGGCCTCCACGGACGTCCCGTCGTAGCGCCCCCCGGCGCCCCGCGCGGCACCCGGGGCGATCACCGCCAGGTCGGGGGCGAGGCCGCCGGGCGCGGCCCGGAAGTCGATCAGGACCTGCGACAACACCCTTCCGTGGCCCGCCAGTTGGTCCCCGATCTGGACGGCGGCGGCGAGCACGGCCACCCACCGCCGCTCGTCCTGCGGCACCTCGGACATCCCGGCCGCCTCCCTTGCGTACCTGTGGGGCTACGAAAGCTCCGGCGTCCGCAGCGTATTGGCGGTGGCGATCGCCCGCAGCACGGCGGCCGCCTTGTTGCGGCACTCGGTGTCCTCGCCGTGCGGGTCGGAGTCGGCCACCACGCCGGCGCCGGCCTGCACGTACGCGGTGCCGTCGCGCAGCACCGCGGTCCGGATCGCGATCGCGGTGTCGGAGTCGCCGGCGAAGTCCAGGTAGCCGACGCAGCCGCCGTACAGGCCCCGGCGGGTGGGCTCCAGCTCCTCGATGATCCGCATCGCCCGGGGCTTGGGCGCGCCCGAGAGGGTGCCGGCCGGGAAGCACGCCGTCAGCACGTCGAAGGCGGTCCGCCCGGGCGCCACCTTGCCGGTGACGGTCGAGACGATGTGCATGACGTGGCTGTAGCGCTCGATGTGCATGAAGTCGACCACCTCGACGCTGCCCGGCTCGCAGACCCGGCCGAGGTCGTTGCGGCCCAGGTCGACCAGCATCAGGTGCTCGGCGCGCTCCTTGGGGTCGGCGAGCAGCTCGGCGGCCAGTGCCGCGTCCTCGTGCGGGCTCGCGCCGCGGTGGCGGGTGCCGGCGATCGGGTGCAGCATCGCCTCGCCGTCGGTGACCTTGACCAGCGCCTCCGGGCTGGAGCCGACCACGTCGAAGCCGCCCTCCGCGCCGCCGTCGGGGCCCGGGAAGCGGAACAGGTACATGTACGGGCTCGGGTTGGTGGTGCGCAGCACCCGGTAGACGTCCAGCGCGGAGGCCGGGCAGGGCGCCTCGAAGCGCTGCGAGGGCACGACCTGGAAGGCCTCGCCGGCCCGGATCCGCTCCTTGATCACGTCCACCGCGGCCCGGTAGGGCGCGCCGCCGAACGGCGAGCGGACGTCGCCGGGGCCGGCCGGGGTGAAGGTGGCGAGCCCGGGGTCGACGGGCCTGAGCAGGTCCGCCTCCATCGCGTCGAGCCGGGCCACCGCGTCCGCGTGGGCCTCGTCGACGCCGCTGGCGAGGTCGTTGTGGTTGACGGCGTTGGCGATCAGCAGCACCGTGCCGTCGACGTGGTCCAGCACGGCGAGGTCGGTGGCGAGCAGCATCGTCAGCTCGGGGAGCCCGAGGTCGTCCGGGTTGAGGTCCGGCAGCTTCTCCAGGCGGCGCACGACGTCGTAGCCGAGGTAGCCGACCAGGCCGCCGGTGAGCGGCGGCAGGCCGTCGTCGGAGTGCCGGGGGGTGTGCAGGGCCTCCAGGGCCGCGCGCAGCACCTCCAGCGGGTCCCCGCCGGTGGGGATGCCGACCGGCGGGGCGCCGAGCCAGCGGGCGTCGCCGTCCGGGCCGACGGTGAGGGTGGCGGCGCTGCGCACGCCGACGAAGGAGTAGCGCGACCAGCTGCGGCCCTGCTCGGCGGACTCCAGCAGGAAGGTGCCGGGCCGCTCGCCGGCCAGGCTGCGGTAGAGGCCGATCGGGGTGAGGCCGTCCGCGAGGAGCCTGCGGGTGACCGGGATGACCCGGGTGTCGACGGCGAGCTTGCGGAAGGCTTCGAGGTCCATGGCGGGCGGCACCTTCTGGGTCGGAGGCTTTGGTGTGGTCAGGCGAGCGGAAGCACGTCGGCGTCGAAGCAGGTGCGGTCGCCGGTGTGGCAGGCGGCACCGGTCTGGTCGACCTTGACCAGCAGGGTGTCGCCGTCGCAGTCGAGCGCCACCGACTTGACCGCCTGGACGTGCCCGGAGGTGTCGCCCTTGACCCAGTACTCGCGGCGGCTGCGGCTCCAGTAGGTGCAGCGGCCGGTGGTGAGCGTGCGGTGCAGCGCCTCGTCGTCCATCCAGCCGAGCATCAGCACCTCGCCGGTGTCGTGCTGCTGCGCGATGGCCGGCAGCAGGCCGTCCTCGGTGCGCTTGAGGCGGGCCGCGATCGCGGGGTCCAGGGCGGTGGTGCCGGGGGCGGCGGGTGTGGTGGACATGGGGACATTGTGTCAGCCCGGCCGGGGCGCCCGGTGCGCCGTCCGCATCGCGGCCGGCGCAGGTCAGCGGGGCCGCTCGCAGCCGGCGGGCCAGATCCGGTGGACGAACAGCCCGGCCTCCTGGGCCAGTGCGGCCACCCGGGCCGGCCCGTTGCCGGGCTCGCCGTCCCACGGTTCTCCGTCCCAGACGGCGATCAGCTCGTCGATCATGCCGACCAGCGCCCGCCCGGTGTCGTCGCCGAGGCCCCCGCGCTCGGCCGCGGCCAGCCGGTGGACGGCGTTCGCCTCGTTCATCAGCTCCAGCCGGGTGGCCCGGTGGTGGTCGTCGGCGCGGCCGACGAGCGGCGCGCTCGCGGGGACGATGATCTCCAGCTTGCCGCCGTGCTCCAGGACGGACCGGGCGAACCAGGTGTCCGGCCCCTCGTCGGCGCAGGTGACGCCGACGAGCTCGTACGAGCCGAAGGTGGTGACCAGCTGCCAGAGGTCGCCGCGGACCAGCATCTCCGTGATGCCGCCCGACAGGCCCTGGTGTCCGGTGATTCCGACGCGCATTCCCAACTCCCGGGATCGTGTCGTGCCGCCCGGGAGCCTACCCAATGGGGGGACGAGTTCGGCCAACCACCTGCCGCGGAGCACCGGTTTGGGCCATCCTCATGGCCATGACCTCCGAGCAGCCGCCGTCCGCAGCCGCCGACCCGCGCCCGTCCCGCGGCCTGGTCCTCACCGTCGCGGCGGTCCTCGTCGCCCTGCTCGCGGTGGTGGCGACCGTCATGCTCTGGCCCGACGACAAGAAGCCGGCCGCCGCACCTCCCCCGCCCACCCCCACGGCCACGGCCACCGCGACGCCGACCCCCACCCCGACGCCCACGCCCACCCCGACCCCCACCCCGCCGTACGCCTTCTTCCCGGTCGGCACCTGCTTCGACCACCCGCAGCTCAGTCCGGCGATCGTCCGGTCCGAGGAACGGCCCTGCACCGGCGAACACGACGGCGAGGTGATCGCCGACCTCAAGCTGCCCGAGGGCCTCACCGGCGACCTCAAGATCAACCTCGCGATCCTCGACGGCTGCAAGGCCGCCGAGACCGCCGCCAAGGCCCGCCAGGGCGACGCCCGCACCTACTACGGCCGCCCGGTCGGCCCGACCATGGCCAACTACCAGCAGGGCTGGCGGGACTACACGTGCGCGCTGACCCTCAGCAACCGCCAGGGCGGCCCCAAGCTCACCGGCCACCTCCGCTGAGCCCACCACGTTCTAAGGTGACGCCATGTCGAACCACGCCCTCGCCGAGCGTCACCGCCTCGCCGAACTCCTGGCCGCCGCCGGGCCGGACGCCCCCACCCTCTGCGCCGGGTGGACCACCCGCGACCTCGCCGCCCACCTGGTGATCCGCGAACGCCGGGCGGACGCGGCCCCCGGCATCCGCGTCGGCGCCCTCGCGGGCTGGACCCACCGGGTGCAGTCGGCCTACGCCGAGCGCCCGTACGACGAGCTGGTCGGCCTCTTCCGCTCCGGCCCGCCGGTGTTCTCCTTCTTCGCGCTCCCCGGCGCGGACGAAGCGGCCAACACCGTCGAGTACTTCGTGCACGCCGAGGACGTCCTGCGAGCGGCCGACGACTGGACCCCCCATCCCGTCCCGGCTGCGATTGTCAGTGGCCCGGTGCAGACTCTCAGGTGGCCGGGGAGGGGGCGTGCGCGCGCCTGTCGGAAACCGCTCCGGTCAGTTCTCCGTCGAAGGGGCACCACCTCATGCTCACCACCGACTTCCCCGCCGGTTCGCCCTGCTGGATCGACCTGGGCAGCCCGGACATCCCCGCCACCGCCGAGTTCTACGACAAGGTCTTCGGCTGGACGTTCCAGTCGGCCGGCCCGGAGACGGGCGGCTACGGTTTCCTCCAGCTGGACGGCAAGACCGTCGGCGCCGTCGGCCCGCTCGACGAGGGCGACCAGTCCACCTGGACGACGTACTTCCGCACCCCCGACGTGGACGCCGCCGTCAAGACCGCCGAGCAGGCCGGCGGCACGGTGCTCGTCCCGCCGATGGACGTCATGGGCGAGGGCCGCTTCGCCCAGGTCACCGACCCGCAGGGTGCCCGGTTCGCGCTGTGGGAGGCCGGCAACACCAAGGGCCTGGACGCCGTCTCGACCGACAGGACCATGTGCTGGTCCGAACTGCACACCTCCGACCAGGACGCCGGCTTCGCGTTCTACGAGACCCTGTTCGGCTGGCGGGTGGAGAACTTCGAGCCGTCCCCGGGCATGAGCTACCGGGTGGTCTCGACCGCCGAGGGCGACCAGCAGGAGACGAGCTTCGGCGGCATCGCCCCGGTGATGGACGCGGCCCAGCCGTCCGCCTGGACGCCGTACTTCGCCGCCGACGACGTGGACGCGCTGATCGCCAAGGCGACGGCGGCCGGCGGCACGGTGCTGATGCCCGCCGCGGACGTGGAGAACGTCGGCCGGATCGCCTGGCTAGCGGACCCGAACGGCGCCCCCTTCGCGCTGATCAAGGGCGAGCCCCGGCAGTAGCGGCACAGCGAGGAGGGCCCGCCACCAGGGACGGTGGCGGGCCCTGCTCGACGCGGAGAACGCGTCACCGCACCGGGTGTCCGGCCTCCCGCAGCGCGTTCTTGACCTCGCCGATCCGCAGGTCCCCGAAGTGGAAGACGCTCGCCGCGAGCACCGCGTCCGCGCCCGCCTCGACGGCCGGGGCGAAGTCGGCGAGCTTGCCGGCGCCGCCGGAGGCGATCACCGGCACGGAGACGGCCTTGCGCACGGCCCGGATCAGGTCCAGGTCGTAGCCGTCCTTGGTGCCGTCGGCGTCCATCGAGTTGAGCAGGATCTCGCCCGCGCCCAACTCAGCCGCGCGGCCCGCCCATTCGACCGCGTCGAGGCCGGTGCCGCGGCGCCCGCCGTGCGTGGTGACCTCGAAGCCGGACTCGGTCTCGGTGCCGGGAGGGCAGCGCCGGGCGTCGACCGACAGCACCAGCACCTGCCGCCCGAACCGCTGGGCGATCTCCCGCACGAGCTCCGGCCTGGCGATGGCCGCGGTGTTGACGCCCACCTTGTCCGCGCCGGCCCGCAGCAGCTTGTCGACGTCCTCGACGGCGCGGATGCCGCCGCCGACGGTGAGCGGGATGAACACCTGCTCGGCGGTGCGGCGGACCACGTCGTAGGTGGTCTCGCGGTCGCCGGAGGAGGCGGTGATGTCGAGGAAGGTGAGCTCGTCGGCGCCCTCGGCGTCGTAGAGCTTGGCCATCTCGACCGGGTCGCCGGCGTCGCGCAGGTTCTGGAAGTTGACGCCCTTGACCACCCGCCCGGCGTCGACGTCCAGGCAGGGGATGACACGTACTGCAAGGGTCACGGCTGATTGCCTTCCGGGGCTTCCAGGGTCTTTGCCAGCCCGGTGCGGTACGCGTCGATCTCGACCTCGACCATCATCCGGGAGTCGATCAGGCCCTCGACCACCACCATGGTGGCCACCGGGCGGGCGGCGTCGAAGAGCTGACGGTGGGCGCGGCCCACCTCCTCGGCGTCGCGGACGTGGGTGATGTACATCCGGGTGCGGACGACGTCGTCCGCCGTCAGACCGTACGCGGCCAGGGCCGTGAGCCCGACGCCGAACGCGGCGAGCGTCTGCCCGTACGGGTCGCCCTCGTGCTCGATCCGGCCGTCCACCCAGGCGGTGGAGCCGGCCACGTGCACGTGGTCGCCCGCGACGACCGCGCGCGAGTAGCCGAACTCGTCCTCCCAGGGGGAGAATCCGGCGACCCGGCCGCGTACGATCCGACGTTCCGTCATCCTGTAACCGTCTCTTCCGTCATCGGCGACGTCGGCCTCACCTCGGCCCGACGCCGGCCCGACATCGGCGGCATCAGCCCGAAACCGCCGCCAGGGCCTCTTCGAGGGTGAACTTCTGCTCGTACAGTGCCTTGCCCACGATGGCGCCCTCGACACCCTCGCCGACGAGGCCGGCGATGGCGCGCAGGTCGTCCAGCGAGGAGACGCCGCCGGAGGCGACGACCGGGCGGTCGGTGGCGGCGCAGACGTCGCTCAGCAGCTGGAGGTTGGGGCCGGTGAGGGTGCCGTCGCGGTTGACGTCGGTGACGACGTAGCGGGCGCAGCCCTCCTGGTTCAGGCGGTCCAGGACGTCGAAGAGCTGCCCGCCGTCGCGGGTCCAGCCGCGGCCGCGCAGGGTGGTGCCGACGACGTCGAGGCCGACGGCGATCTTGTCGCCGTGCTCGGCGATGGCCTTGGCGACCCACTCGGGGGCCTCCAGGGCGGCGGTGCCGAGGTTGACGCGGGTGCAGCCGGTGGCGAGGGCGCGGGCGAGCGACTCGTCGTCGCGGATGCCGCCGGACAGCTCGACCTTGATGTCCAGCCGGCCGGTGACCTCGCGCAGCAGCTCGTAGTTGCTCCCGGTCCCGAAGGCGGCGTCCAGGTCGACCAGGTGCAGCCACTCGGCGCCGGCGTTCTGCCAGGCGAGTGCGGCGGCGAGCGGCTCGCCGAAGGAGGTCTCGGTGCCGGAGGCGCCCTTGACCAGACGGACGGCCTGGCCGTCCCGGACATCGACGGCAGGCAGCAGCTCAAGGCTCATCAGTAACAACTCTCAGACGGTCAGAGGGTGTTGACCCAGTTGGTCAGCAGGGCGGCGCCGGCGTCGCCGGACTTCTCGGGGTGGAACTGGGTGGCCCACAGCGGCCCGTTCTCGACGGCCGCGACGAACGGCTGCCCGTGGGTGGCCCAGGTGACGAGCGGGGCGTGGATGCGCGCGCTGTGCGCCTCCAGCTCCCAGTGCCGCACGCCGTAGGAGTGCACGAAGTAGAAGCGGGTCTGCGGGTCGAGGCCGGCGAACATCCGGCTGCCCTCGGGCACGTCCACGGTGTTCCAGCCCATGTGCGGGACGACCGGGGCGTCCAGCGGCTCGACGGTGCCCGGCCACTCGTCGCAGCCGGCCGTCTCCACGCCGTGCTCGACCCCCTTCTCGAAGAGGATCTGCATGCCGACGCAGATGCCCATGACCGGGCGGCCCCCGGCGAGCCGGCGGCCGATGATCCACTCGCCGCGGACCGACTTGAGGCCGCGCATGCACGCCTCGAAGGCGCCGACGCCGGGAACGAGCAGGCCGTCCGCGGCCATCGCCGTGTCGAAGTCGGAGGTCACGGTGACGGTGGCGCCGGTGCGCTCCAGGGCCCGCTGCGCGGAGCGCAGGTTGCCCGATCCGTAGTCGAGGACGACGACGTTCTTGCCCATGTTCAGGTGTCCAGTCTCTCTGCGTACGCGCGCACTACAGGCGCATGGCGCCGGCGGCCAGGCACATCACGGAGCCGATCGCGAGCACCAGGATGACGCCCTTCGGCAGCTTCTGCTTCCAGAACGAGATCACCCCGCCGGCCAGGAAGAGGCCGACGAAGAGGAGAGCCACGGCGGTCTTGCTCACAGTGCACCCTTGGTCGAGGGGAGGATGCCGGCCGCGCGCGGGTCGCGCTCGGAGGCGTAGCGCAGGGCCCGTGCGAGCGCCTTGAACTGGCACTCGACGATGTGGTGCGCGTTGCGACCGTACGGCACGTGGACGTGGAGGGCTATCTGCGCCTGGGCCACGAACGACTCCAGGATGTGCCGGGTCATCGTGGTGTCGTAGCTGCCGATCATCGGCGCCATGTGCTCCGGCTCGGTGTGCACCAGGTAGGGGCGGCCGGAGAGGTCGACGGTGACCTGGGCGAGCGACTCGTCCAGCGGCACCGTGCAGTTGCCGAAGCGGTAGATGCCGACCTTGTCGCCGAGCGCCTGCTTGAAGGCGGCGCCGAGCGCGAGGGCGGTGTCCTCGATGGTGTGGTGGGTGTCGATGTGCAGGTCGCCGTCGGTCTTGACGGTGAGGTCGAACAGACCGTGGCGACCGAGCTGGTCGAGCATGTGGTCGTAGAACCCGACGCCCGTGGAGATGTCGGTCTTGCCGGTGCCGTCGAGGTCGATCTCGACCAGGACCGAGGTCTCCTTGGTGGTGCGCTCAACGCGTCCGATGCGGGACATACGGGGTTACAGCTCCTTGATCACAGTGCGAACGGCGTCCAGGAAGGCGTCGTTCTCGGCCGGCGTGCCGGCGGTGACGCGAAGCCACCCCGGGACACCGTTGTCACGGACCAGGACGCCCTGGTCGAGGATGGCCTGCCAGACGGCGTGGGTGTCGGCGAAGCGGCCGAACTGGACGAAGTTGGCGTCCGAGTCGGTCACCTCCAGGCCGAGCCCGCGCAGCGAGTCCACCAGGCGGTCGCGCTCCTCCTTGAGCCGCCCGACGTACCCGAGCAGGGTGTCGGTGTGCTCCAGGCAGGCCAGCGCGGTGGCCTGGGTGACGGCCGACAGGTGGTAGGGCAGGCGGACCAGCTGGACCGCGTCCACCACGGCCGCGTCGGCGGCCAGGTAGCCGAGGCGCAGGCCGGCCGCGCCGAAGGCCTTGGACATGGTGCGGGTGACCACCAGGTTGGGGCGGCCCTCGATGAGCGGCAGCAGCGAGGCGCGGTGCGAGAACTCGACGTAGGCCTCGTCGACGACGACCAGGCTGGGCCGGGCCGCCTGGGCGGCCTCGTACAGGCGCAGCACGACGTCGGCGGCCACCGCGGTGCCCGTGGGGTTGTTCGGCGAGCAGACGAAGACCACCTCGGGCCTGTGCTCGGCGATCGTGGCGACGGCCGCGTCCACGTCGATGGTGAAGTCGTCGTTGCGCGGGCCGGAGATCCACTCGGTGCCGGTGCCCCGGGAGATGAGGGCGTGCATCGAGTAGGACGGCTCGAAGCCGAGCGCGCGGCGGCCGGGGCCGCCGAAGGTCTGGAGGAGCTGCTGGAGCACCTCGTTGGAGCCGTTGGCGGCCCAGACCTGCTCGCGGGCCACCGGGAAGCCGGCGGTGCGGCTCAGGTAGGCCGCGAGCCCCTCGCGCAGCTCGACCGCGTCGCGGTCGGGGTAGCGGTTGAGCCCCCGGGCGGCCTCGGCGACCCGCTCGGCGATCCGGGCGACCAGTTCCTCGGGCAGCGGGTACGGGTTCTCGTTGGTGTTGAGCTGTACCGGCACGTCCAACTGCGGCGCGCCGTAGGGGGACTGGCCCCGCAGCTCGTCCCGGATGGGAAGGTCGTCAATGCGAGTGGTGCGCGTCACGAGCCGGGAACCGTCCAATCGAACCGAGCCTTGATGGCGTCGCCGTGCCCCGGCAGGTCTTCCGCGTCGGCCAGGTTGACGACGTGCGCGGCGATGTCCGCGAGCGCGTCCCGGTCGTACTCGACGACCTGGACGCCGCGCAGGAAGGTCTGCACCGACAGGCCGGACGAGTGGCAGGCGCAGCCGCCGGTGGGCAGGACGTGGTTGGAGCCGGCCGCGTAGTCGCCCAGCGAGACGGGCGTCCAGCGGCCGATGAAGATCGCGCCCGCGTTGCGGACCTTCGCGGCCACCGCGTGCGCGTCCCGGGTCTGGATCTCCAGGTGCTCGGCGGCGTAGGCGTTGACGACGGTCAGCCCCTGCTCCAGGTCGTCGACCAGGATGATGCCGGACTGCCGGCCGCCGAGCGCCTCGGCGACGCGCTCGCCGTGCTTGGTCCGCGCGACCTGCACGGCCAGCTCGGCCTCGACCGCGTCGGCCAGCGCCGGCGAGTCGGTGACCAGCACCGAGCCGGAGGTCGGGCCGTGCTCGGCCTGGCTGATCAGGTCGGCGGCGACGTCGGACGGCAGCGCGCTGTCGTCGGCGAGGACGGCGATCTCGGTCGGGCCGGCCTCGGAGTCGATGCCGATCCGGCCGGCGAAGTAGCGCTTGGCGGCGGCGACGTAGATGTTGCCCGGGCCGGTGACCATGTTCACCGGCGCGCACTCCTCGGTGCCGAGCGCGAACATCGCGACCGCCTGGGCGCCGCCGACGGAGTACACCTCGTCCACGCCGAGCAGCGCGCAGGCCGCCAGGATCGTCGGGTGCACCCGGCCGCCGCCCCACCTACTGTTCAAAGGGGCCTTCTGCGGCGGCGAGGTGACGGCGATGCCCCGGACGCCCGCCTCCTGGGCCGGCACGACGTTCATCACGACGGACGACGGGTACACCGCCAGCCCGCCCGGCACGTACAGCCCGACCCGGTCCACCGGCACCCAGCGCTGGGTGACGGTGCCGCCCGGCACCACCTGCGTGGTGTGCCCGGTGCGGCGCTGGTCCGCGTGCACGGCCCGGGCGCGGCGGATCGACTCCTCCAGCGCGGCGCGCACCTTCGGGTCCAGCGTCTCCAGGGCCTCGGTGAGCTGCTCGGCCGGGACACGGGTCGACTCCAGCCGGACGCCGTCGAAGCGCTCGGTGATCTCGATCAGCGCCGCGACCCCGCGATGGTGCACGTCCTCGGCGATCGGCCGCACCTTCTCCAGGGCGGCCGCCACGTCGAACTCGGCACGGGGCAGCAGGTCACGCGGGTCGTCCAGCGAGCCGCGGAGGTCGATTCGAGAGATCACGCCACCCAGTGTAAGGAGTGGCCGAAACCACTGGTCCCGCATTTCACTCCGTGATACGAAAGGCGAGACGACCGGGGGGACGGGGGAAAGCATGGCGGAGCGCGCGCCGGAGGACTGGACCGACACGGAAAAGGAACTCTGGGAGGCCTTCCGCCAGGGGGACGTCTTCGACCGCCGGGCCCGGAAATCAGCCGAGGACGACCCCTACGGCGACGCCGAATGGGGCTCCGAGCGCACCGTCCGCGCCGAGGTCCTGGCCCGCCTGCTGCTGGCCGGCCCCACCGCCGCCCCGGGCCGGGTCTCCTCCCTGCGGATGAACGGCGTCAACGTCACCGGCGCGCTCAACCTCGCCGGCGGCCGGATCAACCAGTACGTCGAGCTGTACGGCTGCCGCTTCGAGCACAAGGTCCTGATGTCCGAGGCCGAGGCCAGCACCGTCCGGATGGTCGACTGCCTGATACCCCGCCTGGAGGCCTCCCGGCTGGCCACCACCGGCGACCTCCACCTCGCGCGCTGCCGCATACCGGAGGGCGTCCGGCTCACCGACGCCAAGATCGGCACCGACCTGCTGCTCAACGTGACCCGTCTCGGCTCCGACCGCTACGGACGCGCGCTCTCCGCCGACGGCATGACCGTCCACCAGGACTTCGAGGCCGACCGGATCGAGGTCCACGGCGAGCTCAGCCTGCGCACCGCCCGCATCGGCGGCCGGCTCTCGCTGCGCGGCGCCCAGCTCCACGCCGTCCCGGACAACCGGATCTGCCTCAACGCCGTCCGGATCACCGTCGGCCACACCGCCTACCTCACCAGCTCCGCCGACGGCGGCTGGTTCGGCTCCCGCGGCTACTACGGCTCCGGCTACGGCCAGACCGCGCCGGCCGGCGCCCCCAGCACCCCGTTCCGCGCCCACGGCCAGGTGCGGCTGTCCGACGCCCGCTTCGACGGCGCCTGCCTGATCTCGGGCGAGTTCCACCTGGACGGCGACGACGAGCTCTCGCTGCGCCGCATCCACACCCCCGAACTGCGCTTCACCTGCCGCATGCGGCCCACCGGCCCGGTCTCGCTCTCCCGCGCCCGGGTCGGCAACCTCGTCGACACCCCGGACGCCTGGCCGCTCGGCAAGCACCTCGGCCTCACCGGCTTCACCTACGAGGTCCTGCGCCCGGCCGCGCCGTTCACCGTCCAGCAGCGCATCGCCTGGCTGGAGGGCTCCACCGTCGACTTCCAGCCCGAGTCCTACGAGCAGCTCGCCGCGGCCATGCGCCGCGACGGCGCCGACGACGACGCCCGCGAGGTGCTCTACGCCAAGCAGCGCCGCCGCCGCGAGACGCTCCCGCTGCCCGCCCGGATCTGGGGCACCGTCCAGGACGTCAGCGTCGGCTACGGCTTCCGCCCCGGCCGCGCCGCCCTGTGGCTGCTCCTCGCCTGGGCCCTCGGCAGCGTGTTCTTCGCCACCCACCCGCTCAACCCGCTGAAGGCCGACGAGCGCCCGAACTGGAACCCGGTGCTGTACACGCTCAACCAGCTCCTGCCGATCGTCGACCTCAACCAGGGCGCGTGGAACCCCGGCGGCCTCGCCCAGTGGGTCTCCGCCGGCCTCGTCGTGGTCGGCTGGCTGCTCGCCACCACCGTCGTCGCGGGCGCCACGCGGATGCTCCAGCGCGGGTGAGCCGGACTCCGGCGCGGCCGACCGCGACGAACCCCGTGACAAACCCCGCGACAAGGCCGGGGCCCGGGGAACTACGCTGTCGGCCGTGACAGAACGGCTGCCGCTCTTCCCGCTGAACACCGTGCTCTACCCGGGCCTCGTGCTGCCCCTGAACGTCTTCGAGGAGCGCTACCGCCGTCTCGTCGCCGACCTGCTCGAACAGCCGGAGGACGAGCCGCGCCGCTTCGGCGTGCTCGCGATCAAGGACGGCCGCGAGGTCGCCCCGGTCCGCCCCGACGAGGGCCCGGCGGGCCCGCTGGACGGCCTCGGCACGTTCACCGGGGACGCCCTGGAGGCGATCCACCGCGTCGGCTGCGTCGCCGACGTCGCCTCCGTCCAGGACCAGCCCGACGGCCGGTACGAGCTCCTGGTCACCGGCACCACCCGGTTCCTGCTGCGCGACGTGGACGCCTCCGGTCCGTACCTGACCGGTGAGATCGAGCCGATCGAGGAGCGGCCCGGCGAGGGCTCCGGCGCCCTCGCCGCCGAGGTCGAGCGGGCGTTCCGCGCCTACCAGAAGCGGCTGGCCGGCGCCCGCGAGGCCAGCACCGTCGGCCACCAGGAGCTCCCCGACGACCCGCAGGTGCTCTCCTACCTGGTCGCCGCCGCCTCGGTGTTCGAGACGCCGGTCAAGCAGCAGCTGCTGGCCTGCCCCGACACCGCCCAGCGGCTGCGCACCGAACTCGACCTGCTGCGCCGCGAGACGGCCGTGCTCAGCTGGCTGCCGTCGCTGCCCGCGGTGGACCTGACCCGCCAGTCGTTCAGCCCCAACTGACCCCCGCCGAACCCCGTGTGACCCGAGGAGCTCCCGTGGCCAGGAAGCCGAAGAAGGGCGGCCAGGGCACCCCGGCCACCGTCGCCCTGGAGACCGCCGCCGTCCCGTTCACCATGCACTCCTACGAGCACGACCCGGCCGCCGCCTCCTACGGCGGCGAGGCCGCCGAGGCCATGGGCGTCCCCGCCGAACGGGTCTTCAAGACCCTGGTCGCCGACGTGGACGGCGTCCTGACCGTCGGTGTGGTCCCGGTCGCCGGCCAGCTCGACCTCAAGGCGCTGGCCGCCGCCGTGGGCGGCAAGCGCGCCGCCATGGCCGACCCGGCCGCCGCCGAACGCAGCAGCGGCTACGTCCGCGGCGGCATCTCCCCGCTGGGCCAGCGCCGCCCGCTGCGGACGGTCGTCGACGAGGGCGCGATGACGCACCCGACGATCTACGTGTCGGCGGGCCGCAGGGGCCTGGAAGTGGAACTGGCCCCGACCGACCTGATCACCCTGACCAAGGCGACGACCGCCCCCATCGCCCGCTGAGGCGGCCTGGAAGAGCCGCTACCCGAGACCCGGCCGCCGGCCGTCAGCCCCGCCCTGCTCCCCCGCCGGCCCGTCCTTCACGTCCGGCCCCGCGTGCCCGTCCAGCCCGGCCTGCCCGACCGGCCCCTCCAGCGGAGGCTGCCCGTACGGCCCCGCCCAGTACGGCGGCGGGTCCTCCTCGCGCTTGCCGAACGCCGCCGACAGCAGGAGCAGCAGCACCATCGCCGCCATCGGCCAGGCCAGCAGGGCGCCGTGCGCCCCCAGGTCGATGTCCGCGTAGAAGCGTCCCCCGTTGCCGACCCGCCGGGCCTCCCCGATCAGGTCGTGGCTGGGCCCGAACGACCGCCCGAGCCGCCAGGCGCCGAGCGAGCCGAGCAGCCCGCCGACGGCCAGCCCCACCGCGACCGAGATGCCCCCGCCGCGGCGGCGCGTGACGAGGAAGGCCCCGAGCGCCGTGACGATCCCCATGCCGAGCCCGACGAGCACGAACACCGCGTCGGCCCCGGCGCGCTGCTCGCCCTCGGGGTCGGCGTACAGGATCCGGTCCCCGTCGACGACCAGCGGCACCTTGGGCGCCAGCCAGGCCCACAGCCCGGCCATGGCGAGCCCGAGGACCGCGCACACGACCACCGTCGCGGCACCGATCCGCAGCTCCGACATCAGCCGGTCCACCGGCGAGCTCTCGGCCTTGGAGACGCCCCCGATCCCCTCCGGGAGCGGCGGCAGCCCGGCGACGTCGTGGGTCTGCGGCGGCGCGAACGGGTTGGCGTCCGGCACCGCGGGCACGTCGTCGCGGGTGGGATCCGGAGGTGTGTTCGGTACGGTCACGGACCCCATCGTTTCACGATCGCGCCCCGGAGGGACCGCCGCCCGGTTGCCGCGGCCGTGCGCCCTACCGGGAGACGGCCCGCCGGTACGCCCAGGTGGCGATCGCCAGCGACACGACGCCCACCCCCGCGCAGACCGCGAGGTCACCCGCGACCAGCGCCCAGTCCGGGTCGGCCGTGAACGTACGGGCGAAGGCCTCCACGCCGTACGTGGACGGCAGCAGGTCGCGCAGCCACAGCACCGGCTGCGGCAGGTGGTCCACCGGCAGGACGCCGAGCAGCAGCGCCGCGGACATCCCGAGCTGCCCGAGCATGGTGGCGATCTCCTGTCGCGGCGCGAGCAGCCCGCAGGCCGCGCCGAGCCCGGACAGCGCGGCCCCGGCGAGCGGCACGACCGCGAGCAGCACCCACAGCTGGCCGAGCGGCAGCCCGAACATGACCGCGCCCACCGCCGCCGTCACCACCGTGCCGGGCAGCGTGAACGACGCGTACGCCCCGGCCGCGCCCAGCACCACGGAGGCCGCCGGCACCGGCAGCGTCGCGTAGTGGTCGAGGCCGCCGGTGGCCCTCAGCTTCCCGAAGTACTGCGCGAGCAGGTTGAGCGCGACGAACGCCACCACCAGCACGCTGGACCCGGCGACCACCGACCGCGCGGCCGAGTTCTGCCCGGGGTCCACGACGCCCCGCATCATCACGAGGATGCCGAGGGACTGGAACGTCGCCACGAACAGCAGCGGGATCCGCGCCACCCGGGCGCGGGCGAGCTGTGCCCGGTAGACGGCCGCGAGCGCGGGCAGCAGCCGCGCCGCGGGGGCGAGCGGGGCGGGCGCGGGGCCCGGGTCGGCGGCGGTCCGGGGCGGCACCGAGAGCAGCGTCACTTGGCCAGTCCTCCGTGGCGGCCGCCCAGCTTGAGGTAGGCGTCCTCAAGGCTCGGCGTGGCGAGGGTGAAGTCGTCGAGGGCGGCGAAGGCCGGGCCGGTGGTGACGGCGGCGACGAGTTCGCGGGCCTGCTCGGGGCTGGTGCGCACGGTCCAGCGGCGGCCGGTGCGCTCGGCCCGTTCGGCGAGCTCGGCGACGGCCGGCACGCCGACCGGGGCCTCGTCCCGCCACACCAGGTCGAGCCGGACGTCGCCGTCCACGAGGGCCTTGAGCCCGCCCGGCGTGTCGCAGGCGATGACCCGTCCCTCGTCGACCACGGCGACCCGGTCGAGGACGGTCTCCGCCTCGATGACGTTGTGGGTGACGAGCAGCACGGTGGTGCCGCGCTCGGCCCGGCGCCGGTCGACGGCGGCCCAGACGGCGCGGCGGGCGACGGGGTCCATCCCGGTGGTGGGCTCGTCGAGCACCAGCAGCGGCCGCTCCCCCACCAGCGCGGCGCCGAAGCACGCGAGGCGGCGCTGCCCGCCGGAGAGCTTGGCGAGCGGCCGGCCGGCGATCGGCTCCAGCCCCAGTTCGGTCAGCACCTCGCCGGCCTCGGCCCGGGCCTGCGCCCGGCTGAGCCCGCGCAGCCGTCCGGTGGTCTCGGCGGCGAGCGCGACGGTCAGTTCGTCGAGGGCGGTGGACTCCTGCCCGAGGTACCCGAGCAGGCGGGCGGCCAGCTCGGGGTGGCGCACGACGTCGTGCCCGAAGAGTTCGATCGAGCCGGAGTCGGGGCGCAGCAGCCCGCAGAGCTGGCGCACGAGGGTGGACTTGCCGGCGCCGTTGGGTCCGAGCAGCCCGAAGATCTCACCCGTCCGGACGGTCAGCGTGATCCCGTCGTTGGCCCGGATGCCGGTGGCCGCGGAGCCACGTCCGGCGCGGTAGGTCTTCACCAGGTCGCGGACGGCGCAGCACGGCAGGCCGCCCCTGGGTGCTCGCCCTGCCGCCGTCTCGTTCACGACGGACGACTTTACGCGCTCACACGGGCGAACCGGACAAGGGGGCCCGTCGGGCCTGCCTGCGGACTCCCGCCCGCCGTGCGACGCCCGGGACCGGCCGCGCCCTCAGTCGTCGACGACCATCGACCCGCCCGGCACCCGGGACGCGAGCTCCTTCCAGAACCCGGCCCGGATCGCGTACCTGTCGTGCTCGTCGATCTGGTCGTCCTTGTGCGCGAGCAGCCCGAACCGGGCCGCGTAGCGCAGGAGTTCGCCGTCGACGCGGTGCGGGATGCGCGGGTAGTCGGGCCACAGCACGGTGAGCCGCTCGACGTCGCCGAGGCGCTCGCTCCAGCGGCGGGCGAAGACCTGCCCGACCTCGTGGGCGTCGCCGCCGATGGAGGTGATGTCCTCCTCGCGGTCGGCCCAGCGCTGTTCGGCGGTGGTGAGCTGGGCGAGCGTCGGCAGGCTGTCGCCGGCGGTGACGGCGGGCTCGGGGGCGGGCCGGTCGACCCAGCCGCGGTCGGAGGACCAGCGCAGCACCGGGCCGGTGTGGGCGGCGCTGCCGTTCGCGGTGGCGACGGGCGCGGCGGCGGTGCGCCCGGCGAGGTCCTTGGGGGTGGGCACGACCTTGAGCGCGGTGGCCGGCTGCGGCCGCCCGTTGGTGGCGGCGGGGGCGACGGGAGCGGGCGCGCCGGCGGCCGGGCGGACCGGTACGGGCCCGGTGGGCGGCACGGCGGCCGGGGGTGCGGCGGGCGGTGCGGCGAGGATCTTGGCGATCTCCTGCCGGGGGCCCTGGCCGGGGGCGGGGAAGACGTTCGCGGTCTCGCGGAGGCTGAACGAGTTCTCGATCCACTCGCGGTCGAGGACCCGCCGTTCGTCCGCCTCGCCGACGAGGTCCTCGGACTGGTTGAAGTCGCCGTCGGCGGCCTGGAGGGCCCACAGGTGGACGACGACGCCGTGCTCCTTGGCGGACATCATGCCGGGCAGGAGGTCCCCGTCGCCGGTGATCAGCACGACGTCGGCGCAGGCCCGGTTGCGGGCGAGCTCGGAGAGCTCCGCGTGCATGGCGGCGTCCACGCCCTTCTGCACCCAGCGACCCTCCGCGCGGGTGAGGGCGCCGAGCCGGACGGTCACCCGGGGCAGGACCCGCAGCCGCCGGTGTTCGGGCATCGGGCGCCGGTCGGGGGCGGCGTCGAACCAGTAGATCCGCAGCAGCGGCAGCCCGGTCTCGGCCTCGGCGCGTTCGCGCAGCGCGGTGATCAGCGCGGTGTGGTCGACGGTGACCCGGGAGCGGGACGGGTCGCCGGCGAGCAGGCTGGCGGCGGCGCCCAGCAGGTATCCGGCATCCACCAGAACGACACAGCGATCCATCGCGCACCTCTTTCCGCTCGCCCTCGGGTCAGGCCAGGTGGGCGCGGTCCGCCCGGGGAACGGACGCGGTGGGTGAGGGGGCTTCCGCGACCGCCCGATCGTTGGCTCACCTTTTCCCCATGGTTCGCGCGCCGAACCCCGGGGGACGTCGCGGTCGCGCAACGGCCCTCCCAATGGAAAGCAAAGGCGGGCCCCGTTCAACGACGGGGCCCGCCAAACGTCACGCGGGCTGCGCTTTCGGGGTCCCGGCCCTACGGCTCGCAGGCGTCCCGGCCCTTCGGCTCGCCCGGGTCTCAGCCCTTCAGCTCGGCGGCGACCAGCTCGGCCAGCTGGACGGCGTTGAGCGCGGCGCCCTTGCGCAGGTTGTCGTTGGAGACGAACAGCGACAGCCCGTGCTCCACCGTCTCGTCGGCCCGGATGCGGCCGACGTAGCTCGCGTCCCGACCGGCGGCCTGCAGCGGGGTGGGGATGTCGGACAGCTCGACACCCGGGGCGGCGGCGAGCAGCTCGGCGGCGCGCTCGGGGCTGATCGGACGCTCGAAGCGGGCGTTGATCTGCAGCGAGTGGCCGGAGAAGACCGGGACGCGCACGCAGGTGCCGGCCACCTTGAGCTCGGGGATGCCGAGGATCTTGCGGCTCTCGTGGCGGAGCTTCTGCTCCTCGTCGGTCTCGTTGGAGCCGTCGTCGACGATGGAGCCGGCGAGCGGCACCACGTTGAACGCGATCGGCCGCTGGTAGACCTTGGGCTCGGGGAACTCGACGGCCGAGCCGTCGTGGGCGAGCGCCGAGGCGCCGTCGACGACCTTGGCGGCCTGGTCCTGCAGCTCGGCCACGCCGGCCACGCCGCTGCCGGACACGGCCTGGTAGGTGGAGACGACGAGGGCGGCGAGCCCGGCCTCCTCGTGCAGCGGGCGAAGCACGGGCATGGCGGCCATGGTGGTGCAGTTCGGGTTGGCGATGATGCCCTTGGGCCGGTCGGCGACGGCCTCCGGGTTGACCTCGGAGACGACCAGCGGGACCTCGGGGTCGCGGCGCCAGGCGGAGGAGTTGTCGATGACGACCGCGCCGGCCGCGGCGGCCTTGGGGGCGAGGGCCTTGGAGGTGCTGCCGCCGGCCGAGAAGATCACGATGTCCAGGCCGCTGTAGTCGGCCGTGGCCGCGTCCTCGACGGTGACCTCGGTGCCCTGCCACGGCAGCGTGCGGCCGGCCGAGCGGGCCGAGGCGAACAGCCGCAGCTGCTCCACCGGAAAGTTGCGCTCCGCCAGGATCTCGCGGACCACGCCGCCGACCTGGCCGGTGGCCCCGACAATACCGATCTTCATTCCGACTGACTCCTCTGCATGGTGCTTTCACAGCCGCACTCTGCCCATCATGCCTTGTCACGCGGCGAGGGCGACCTGGTATTCCACGGTGTGAGAGAGGGCTGGGACCCGGTCTAGTGGTCCAGACCACTCGCGAGGGCGAGCGCCGCGTCCACCTGCGCCCGCCCGGCCGGCAGCAGCGGCAGCCGCACGTCCGGGGTGGGGATCCGGCCCTGCGCGTGCAGGACACCCTTCACCACGGTGGGGTTCGGCTCGGCGAAGACGGCTAGCGCCAGCCCGGTCAGGCGGTGCCCGAGCACGCGGGCGCGCTCCACGTCCCCGGCCCGCCAGGCCTCGGCCAGCTCGACGAAGCGGCCGGTCGCCAGGTGGGCGGCGGCGAGGATGCCGCCGGCCGCACCGAGGGCCAGCATCGACGACACGAAGGCGTCCTCCCCGGAGAGCACCGCGAACCCCTCGGGACCGGCGGCGAGCAGCTCGACCGCCGCCTGGTCCAGCCCGCCGGTCGCGTACTTGACGCCCACCACGCCGTCCAGCGCGGCGAGTTCGCGCAGCGCGGCGGCCGACAGCTGCTGTCCGGTCCGGTACGGGATGTGGTAGACGACCAGCGGCAGCGGGCTCGCCTCCGCGAGCGCCCGGACGTGCGCCACCGTCCCCGCCTCGCCCGGCCGCAGGAACGCCGGGACGGTGACGAGCGCGGCCGCGGCCCGCGGCACCCGGGCGCCGAGCTCGGCCAGCGCCTCCGCCGTGGCCCGGGTGTCGCCGCCGTGCGCGCCGACGATCAGCTGCGCGCCGCGCGCGGCACACACGGCGGCGCACGCGTCGATCACCGCCCGCCGTTCCTCGGCGCTCAGCGCGGCGGGCTCACCGGTCGTGCCGAGGGCGACCAGCCCGGCCGCACCGGCGTCGAGCACCTCGTGCGCGAGCTTCTCCAGGGCGTCCAGCGCGACGGAGCCGTCGGCGGCGAAGGGAGTGATGAGGGGGACGTAGATACCCGCGAGTTCCATGCGACCGATCCTGCGCCGCGCCGATCACCCAGGTCCAGTTCACATTTCCGACGCTTCTCGTAAGCTGAGCCGATGCTCGACGTCCGACGCCTGCGCCTGCTGCGCGAACTGGCCCACCTCGGCACCATCGCCGCCGTCGCCGAGGCGCTCTCCTTCAGCCCTTCGGCGGTGTCCCAGCAGCTGTCCGTCCTGGAGAAGGAGGCCGGCGTCCCGCTGCTGGAGCGCACCGGCCGCCGGGTCGCCCTCACCCCGGCCGCGCTGGGCCTGGTCCGGCACGCCGAGGCGGTGCTGGCCCGGCTGGAGCAGGCGGACGCCGAACTCGCCCACGCCCGCCGGGGCCTGGCCGGACCGCTGCGGATCGGCACCTACCCCTCGGCGGCCCGCGCGATCATCCCGGCCGTCCTCGCCGAACTGGCCGGCTGGCACCCGGGCCTGGAGCCGATGGTCACCGAGGTCGACCCGGCGGGCGTCGGCGCGGCGCTGCGCGCGGGCGAGCTCGACGTCGCCCTGGTCCACGAGTACGACCTCGTCCCGGCCGACGCCGAGCCCGGCCTCGCGGTGACCCGCCCGGTGTTCACCGAGCCGATGTACCTGGCCGCGCGCGCCCCGGGCACGGTGGCCGAGCAGCGCTCCGCGCCCTGGATCCTGGCCCCGCGCGGCACGCTCTGCCACAGCATGGCCGTGCGCGCCTGCGAGGCCGCCGGCTTCGCGCCGCGGGTCCGGCACCAGATCGACGACTTCACGACCGTCCTGGCCCTGGTCGCCGCCCGCCAGGGCGTCGCCCTCGTCCCCCACCTGGGCACCGCCGCGCCCCCGCCCGGCGTCGTCCTCACCCGCCTGCCCATGTACCGCCGCACCCGCGCCGCCTTCCGGGCCGGCGCCGGCTCCCACCCGGCGATCTCCGCCTTCGTCTCGGCCCTCCACACCTCGGTCCCCCCGGGCCTCGGCGGCACCGTCTGAGGATCCCGGCCTTCAACTCCCCCTCAATCCCACGCTCCCTCTACCCCCTTCAATCCCCGCGCCCCGAAAGGGGCGCGGGGAACTGCGCGACCAGCCAGGCAACTCCCGTCACCCGCAGGCCCACAGCTCCCCGCTCCCCGAAGTGCTCTCAGCCCGCCAGACAGCTCGGCCCGAGCAACTGCTTCAGGTCCCCGAACAACGCCGGATCCGACTTCACCCGGTGCCGGTCGAGCCGCAGCACCGTCGTCGACCGAGCGCCCTCCAGGCGCAACCGCACCTCCGTCGTCCCCCGGTGGCTGCTCAGCACCTCACCGAGCCGGGCCACCAGCGGCGGCGTCACCTTCACGCTCGGGATGTTGATGACGATCGGCGCCTCGGCGTGCGCGTTGGACAGGTCGGGGACGGCCAGCTCCATCCCCATCAGCCGCGGCACGTCCTCCCGCTTGTCCAGCTTGCCGCGCACGAACACCACGGCGTCCTCGACGAGTTGGGAGGAGACCAGCTGGTAGCTCGCCGGGAAGAACATGCAGTCGATCGAGCCGGCCAGGTCCTCGACGGTGGCGATCGCCCACGCGTTGCCCTGCTTGGTCATCTTCCGCTGGAGGCCCGAGATGATGCCGCCGATGGTGACGATCGTCCCGTCCGGCCGCTCCGCGAGGTCCGCCACCGCGCAGTCCGCCTTGTCGGCGAGCACGTGCTCGATGCCGTGCAGCGGGTGCGAGGAGACGTACAGGCCGAGCATCTCCCGTTCCTGGGTGAGCAGGAAGGCCTTGTCCCACTCCTCGTCGGAGAAGGTGACGTCCAGTCCGAAGCTCGGCTCGTCCGCGGTCGCGTCGCCGCCGAAGAGGTCGAACTGCCCCTCGGCCTCCTTGCGCTTGACCCCGACGACGTTGTCGATCATCGGCTCGAACTGCGCACTGAGGCCCTTGCGGGTGTGCCCGAGCGAGTCGAACGAGCCCGCCTTGATCAGTGATTCGACGGTCCGCTTGTTGCAGACCACCGACTCCACCTTGTCCAGGAAGTCCGGGAAGGAGACGAACTTCCCCTTCGCCTTCCTGGTGCGGATCATCGAGTCGACCACCGGCCCGCCGACGTTGCGGATGGCGGTCAGCCCGAACCGGACGGTGTCGCTGCCGTGCGGCGTGAAGTCCGAGTCCGACTCGTTGACGTCCGGCGGCAGCACCTGGATGCCCATCTTGCGGCACTCGTTCAGGTAGACGGCGGACTTGTCCTTGTCGTCCTTCACCGAGGTGAGCAGGCCGGACATGTACTCGGCCGGGTAGTTGGCCTTCAGGTAGGCCGTCCAGTACGAGACGAGCCCGTACCCGGCGGTGTGCGCTTTGTTGAACGCGTAGCCGGAGAAGGGGACGAGGACGTCCCACACCGCCTGGATGGCCGCGTCGGAGTAGCCGCGCTCGCGGCAGCCCTTCTGGAAGGGGACGAACTCCGCCTCCAGGATCTCCTTCTTCTTCTTGCCCATCGCACGGCGCAGCAGGTCGGCCTGGCCGAGCGAGTACCCGGCGAGGATCTGCGCGGCCTTCTGCACCTGCTCCTGGTAGACGATCAGGCCGTACGTCGGCCGGAGCACCTCCTCCAGGGGCTTCTCCAGCTCCGGGTGGATCGGGGTGATCTCCTGCTGCCCGTTCTTGCGGAGCGCGTAGTTCGTGTGGGAGTTGACGCCCATCGGGCCGGGCCGGTACAGCGCGAGAACGGCGGAGATGTCCTCGAAGTTGTCGGGCTTCATCAGGCGCAGCAGCGAGCGCATCGGCCCGCCGTCGAGCTGGAAGACGCCGAGCGTGTCGCCGCGCGCCAGCAGCTCGTAGGTCGGCTTGTCGTCGAGCGGCAGCTTGAGCAGCTCGATCTTCTCGCCCTTGTTCTTCTCGATCGCCTTGACGGCGTCGTCCATGATCGTCAGGTTGCGCAGGCCGAGGAAGTCCATCTTGAGAAGGCCGAGGCCCTCGCAGGTGGGGTAGTCGAACTGCGTGATGGTGACGCCGTCGGTGTGCCGGGTCCAGACCGGGATGTGGTCGGTCAGCGGCTCGGCGGACATGATGACGCCGGCCGCGTGCACGCCGGGCTGGCGGATCAGGCCCTCGATGCCGCGCGCGGTGTCGATGACCTTCTTCACGTCCGGGTCGGTCTCGTACAGGCCGCGGATCTCGCCGGCCTCGCCGTAGCGCGGGTGGCTCGAATCGGTGATCCCCGACAGCGGGATGCCCTTGCCCATGACGTCCGGCGGCATCGCCTTGGTGATCCGGTCGCCCATCGCGTACGGGTAGCCGAGGACGCGCGAGGAGTCCTTGATGGCGGCCTTCGCCTTGATGGTGCCGTACGTGACGATCATGGCGACCTTGTCGGATCCCCACTTCTCGGTCACGTAGCGGATGACGTCACCGCGCCGGCGCTCGTCGAAGTCGATGTCGACGTCGGGCATGGAGATGCGCTCGGGGTTGAGGAAGCGCTCGAAGATCAGGCCGTGCGGGATGGGGTCGAGGTCGGTGATGCCCATCGCGTAGGCGACCAGCGAACCGGCCGCCGAACCGCGGCCGGGGCCCACCGCGATGCCCTGGCTCTTGGCCCACATGATGAAGTCGGCGACCACGAGGAAGTACGCCGGGAACCCCATCTGGATGATGGTGTCCATCTCGTACTCGGCGAGCTTCTTGTGCTCCTCGTCGTACCCGCCCGGGAAGCGCCAGTCCATGCCCTCCCAGACCTTGGACTTGAAGAAGTCCGCCTCGGACTCGAAGCCGTCCGGGATCGGGAAGCGCGGCATGAGGTTCTTGAACGTGAACATGCCCTCGGTGTCGACCCGCGAGGCGACGAGGAGCTGGCTGTTGCGGCAGCCCTCCTGCCAGGCGTCCGAGGAGTCCAGGGCGTACATCTCGGCCGCGGACTTGATGTAGTAGCCGGTGCCGTCGAAGCGGAAGCGGTCCGGGTCGGAGAGGTTCTTGCCGGTCTGCACGCAGAGCAGGAGGTCGTGCGCACCGGCGTCGGCCTCGGTGGTGTAGTGGGAGTCGTTGGTGACGACCGGCGGGATGTTCAGCTTCCTGCTGATCTCCAGCAGCCCGTCGCGGACCCGCTTCTCGATGTCCAGGCCGTGGTCCATCAGCTCCAGGAAGTAGTTCTCCTTGCCGAAGATGTCCTGGTAGTCGGCCGCGGACCTGACCGCCTCGTCGAACTGCCCGAGCCGCAGCCGGGTCTGCACCTCGCCGGACGGGCAGCCGGTGGTGGCCATCAGGCCGCCGGACAGCTCGGAGATCAGCTCCTTGTCCATGCGGGGCCACTTCACGAGCCAGCCCTCGGCGTAGGAGCGCGAGGTCAGCTTGAAGAGGTTGTGCAGGCCCTCCTTGTCGCGGGCCCAGATGGTCTTGTGGGTGTAGGCGCCGGACGCGGAGACGTCGTCCTTCTTCTGGTGCGGCTGTCCCCACAGGACGCGCTTGGTGTTGGACCGGGACTCGGGCGCGACGTACGCCTCGATGCCGATCACCGGGGTGATCCCGGCCGCGGTGGCCTGCTTGTGGAACTCGGCGGCGCCGTACATGTTCCCGTGGTCGGTCATCGCGACGTGGGTCTGCCCCAGCCGCTCGACCTCCTTGAACATCTGCTTCAACCGGGCGGCGCCGTCCAGCATCGAGTACTCGGTGTGGACGTGCAGGTGCGCGAACGGCTGATCGCTCAAGGCGGGGCCTCCAGAGGCTCTGGGCTTTGTGGTGGGCCGGCGAACGCGCAGGTCACAGGGGTTCCCTGGAAACAGATGTGGCCCGAACCACCTCCCGGGGTCCGGACCATCCCTCACGCGTTCACGCGTCTACTCTAGCCCGCCCCGCCCCCGCCGAGCCGCACCGCGGCGGCGTCCCGCACGGCCGTCTCCTCCAGCGGATCGTCGCGCAGAGCGACCAGGCGCTCCCCCACCTCGGGCCGTTCCGGAGCGTGTCGGACCCCCAACAGCCTGGCACCGGATTCACAGTCCCAGAGGCTCTCCACGTACGCCTCGTCGAGCCCCGCGGGCGCCACCGCGGCGAGCGCCTCCAGGTACGCCGGCCGCTCGGAGGAGTGCGGCGTCCACAGCCAGAACCGCCGCAGCAGCGACGCCGCCCCGCCCGCCTCCGGCCCGAACCGCGCCAGCCCCCGCGCGAGCGCGGCCGGCCCGCACCAGGTCCGCTCCACCCAGCACCGCTCCAGCTCCTCCAGCAGCACCGGCAGCGGACGGGAATCCTCGTCCCGCCCGTGATCACCGTGCCCGTCCCGCCGGACGGGCCCGCGCGCCGGCAGCTCCAGCACCTCGTCCGCCCGCACGCGGGCGTTCCCCGCCGGCAGCTCGGCCACCGGCCCGAGCGGCAGCGCCAAGTCCCGTACCAGCCGCGCCAGGTAGAGCGCCCGCTCGTCGGTCTGCCGGTCCCAGCGCCACTCCCACCGGAGGCACCCGTACACCAGCCCGGCGGCGGCCGCCGGGTCCTCCGCCGCCATCAGCGCACCCAGCCCGCGCCCCCGCTGCAGGAGCCCCGGCAGCGTCCCCGCCGGCGCGTACTCGTATCTCCGCTCAGTCACGCCCCCTCAGCTCCCGCCGGATCACCAGCCGCAGCCCGGACCACACCTCGTCGATCGCGCACACCTTGTTGTCCACCAGCCCGGTCGGCAGCGCGACCTCCCGCACCCCGTTCTCGTCCAGATCGCTCACCACCCCCGAGGACTTCTTCGGCCACGCCACCCACAGCCCCGCCGCCGGCCGCATCAGCGCCCGCAGGCCGGGCAGCCCGGTCTCGTAGGCGGCGCGCCCGGCCGGGAACCACACGCAGACGTCGAACGATCCGGCGGCTGCCGTGACGCCCTCCGGCAGGTCCGGCACCGCGAAACCCGTCGGCGCGTCCACCAGGAGCAGCTCGTCCCCCGTCCGGATGCCGAGCTTGCGCGCCAACGGCGTCCGCGAGTACCCGCTCAGTGGTCGCACTCCACGAGGAAGTCCAGCGCGACGGCCCACGCGCGCTCGGCCGCCTCGGCGTCGTAGTCCGCCAGTTCCGCGTCGGTGAACAGGTGCCCGGCGCCGCGGTAGCGGTGCACCTCGACGTCCGCCCCGGCCTTGCGCATCTGCAGGTACCAGGCGTTCAGCCAGTCCTCGGTCTCGAACGGGTCCGGCTCGGCGACGTGCAGCTGCACCGGGATGTCGGTGGCCGCGTCCTCCCGCAGGTCCGACGTGCCGTGCAGGAGCAGCAGGCCGCGCGCCTTCTCGTCGGCCAGCGCCAGGTTCTGCGCGAGCGAGCCGCCGAGCGAGAACCCGGCGTACACCAGCCCGCCGTCCGCGAGCGGGGCGACCGCGGTCACCGCCCGCCGCAGCAGCTCGTCGCTCCCGCCGAGCTCCTCCTGGTACGCCAGCCCGGCCTCGATGTCGTCGAAGGTCCGCCCGTCGAACAGGTCCGGCGTGTGGACGGTGTGCCCGGCGCCGCGCAGCCGCTCGGCGGCGGCGTGGACGGCGGGGCGCAGCCCGTAGGCGGAGTGGAAGAGGACGATCTGGGCCACGGCGGGGGTCCTTCGGGAGAGGTCGGCTACCCACCCATGATCCCTCATCGCCCCGGACGGACCCGCCCCGCTACGAGACCCCTACGAGACCACGTCCTTCCGGGCGAACCCGCGGAACGCGAGCGCGAGCAGCACCGCCGCGTACGACAGCGACAGCGACACGCCCTGCACCATGCCGCCCCACTCCAGCTGCGGCTGCAGCGCGTCCGCCCACGCGTACTGCCAGTGCGCCGGCAGCCACTCCCGCAGGCTCCCGAGCGCCGTGACGGCGTCCAGCACCCCGGTGATGATCGAGGCGAACACCGCGCCGCCGACCGCGCCGAGCGGCGCGTCGGTGGCCGTCGAGAGCCAGAAGGCCAGCGCCCCGATCACGAGCTCGCTCAAAAAAACAAACGCGACAGCAACGGCCAGCCGAGGCAGCGCGTCGGCGGCCGGCAGACTGGCGCCGGCCGGGAGCTTCAGGTCCCCCCACCCGTACGCGGCCGTCCCCACGACCAGCCCGATCGCCGGCAGCATGACCACCGCGACCGCCGAGAACAGCATCCCCACCACGAACTTGCGCGCCAGCAGCCGCGCCCGCGGCACCGGCGCGGCCAGCAGGTAGCGCAGCGAGGACCAGCTGGCCTCCGAGGCGACGGTGTCCCCGCAGAACAACGCGACCGGGATCACGAGCATGAACCCGGTGCCCATGAACAGCATCGTGGTCGCGAAGTTGGCCCCGGACGCGGTGGCCAGCTCGATGAACGTGGTCCGGTCCTGGCGCCCGGGGGTCCCGCCGACCTGGAAGGCCGCCAGGACGATGAACGGCAGCGCCGCCAGCACCCCGCCGATCACCAGCGTCCGCCGCCTCCGCAGCTGCCGGACGATCTCGACCCGCAGCGGCAGCGTCCGCCCCGCCCGGTACCCCTCGGCGTGGTCCGCCGAAACGACGCCGCTCACGCCGCACCTCCGATCAACGACAGGAACGCGTCCTCCAGCCGCCGCTGCGGCCCGGCGCTCTCCACCGGCACGCCGAGGCGCACCAGCTCGGCGACCAGCTCGCTCGCCGCCATCCCGTCCAGTCGCACCAGTAGTCCGCCCTCCACGGCCTCGGCCGAGCCGACCCCGGCCAGCTCGCCCACCTTCTCGACGACCGTCTCCGGCGCGAACGACGGCGCCACCCCGATCATCAGCAGTTCCCCGGCCCCGACGATGTCGCCGACGGCGCCGGCCGTCACGAGCCGCCCGCGGTCCATGACCACGAGGTCCGTGCAGCTCTGCTCGACCTCGGAGAGCAGGTGGCTGGAGACGATGACGGTCCGCCCGCCGGCCGCGTACCGGATCATGACCTCGCGCATCTCGCGGATCTGCGGCGGGTCGAGCCCGTTGGTCGGCTCGTCGAGGATCAGCAGGTCCGGCATCCCGAGCATGGCCTGGGCGATCGCGAGCCGCTGCCGCATGCCCTGCGAGTACGTGCGCACCGCGCGGTCGAGCGCCTCGCCGAGCCCGGCGATCTCCAGCGCCTCGGCGAGGTGCGCGTCCTCCTCCGGACGCCCGGTGGCCTGCCAGTACAGCCGCAGGTTGGCCCGCCCGGTGAGGTGCGGCAGGAATCCCGCGCCCTCGACGAACGCGCCGACCCGCGAGAGCACCGGCGCGCCGGGCCGCACGAGGTGGCCGAAGACGCGGATCTCGCCCGCGTCCGGCCGGATCAGGCCCATCAGCATCCGCAGCGTCGTGGTCTTGCCCGCGCCGTTCGGCCCGAGCAGCCCGAGCACCTGCCCCTGCTCGACCCGGAAGCCCAGGTCCCGTACGGCGTACCGGTCCGCCGAGCCCTTGTAGCGCTTGCCGAGCCCGGTGATCTGCAGCGGCACCCCGCCGAGCGCCGGGTCGTACGCGGGCCCGCCGGCCCCCCGCGCGCGCCGCCGCAGCCGGGGCGCCAGCACCAGCCCGAGCGCCACCACGACGGCGGCCACCGGGAGCATCCAGGTCCGCGCGGGCAGCGGCGTCGACTCGGTGACGAGCCGCTCGACGGTCGGCACGGCCAGCGCCCCCGCGACCGCCACCCGGTAGGTGGCCGGCTCGGCGGGCGAGGCGTACGCGAGGTCGGTGCTCGCCAGCACGAGCCGCAGCCGGTGCCCCGCCGGGAACGTGTGGTCGACGGCGGGCAGCGCCACCGTGACGGTCCGCCCGGCGTCCGCGCCGGTGACCCGCAGCGGCGCGGCGAGCTGCTGCGGCAGCTGGGCCTTGCCGTCCGGCCCGACGTCGTACAGCTTCGCGAACAGCACCGCGTCCGGCCGGTCCGCCTGCACCCGGACGGGCACGGTCGGCTGTCCGGTCAGGTGCAGCGGCCCGTCCAGCGGCGCCGACTCGAAGGCCGCGTTCTGCCCGGGGAAGTCCAGCGCCAGCCCGGCCCCCAGCGAGGCCGCCTGGCTGAGCGCCCCGATCCCCGGCAGCGTCGAGATCCCCGGCGGAGCGCCGCCCGGCGGGTTGGCGAGCGTCTTCTCCCCGCCGGTCAGGTCCACCGACCGCGAGCCGGTACCGCCGAGCCCGGGGTACGCGTCCGCCGTGGCGCCGCGCAGCACGGCCTGGAACCCGGTCGAGTCGACCCCGCCGGTCCGGGTCACCCGGAACGCCGGGCCCGTGTCGTTCCCCCGCCCCCGCAGGTAGTGGTCGAACCAGGCCGTCACCCGATCGTCCACCCGGGCGCTCGTGTCGGTGCCCCCGTCGTGCCCGCCGGCGAACCAGTCCACCGAGACGGGCGCGCCGTTGGCCGCCACCGCCTGCGCGATCCGGTCCCCCTGGTCCAGCGGGAACAGCGAGTCCTGCTGCCCCTGCACGACCAGCGTCGGCACCTTGAGCTGCCCGGCCACCGAGGACGGGCTCGACTTGTCCAGCAGCGCGACGGCGTCCGCGTCCGCGTGCCCGCTCGTGGCGACCCGGTCGTACATCTGGCAGAGCGACTCCAGGAAGCGCCCGCACCCGACCGGCCCGCCGTCGCCGCCCGCCGGCCGGCCGCCCTCGCGCGGCGAGCCCCCGGACGGCCCGAGGTCGCCCGCGGCGCCGGTCGTGAAGAAGATCCCGGCCCACAG
Source organism: Kitasatospora sp. NPDC059747 (assembly GCF_042732955.1). NCBI lineage: Bacteria > Bacillati > Actinomycetota > Actinomycetes > Kitasatosporales > Streptomycetaceae > Kitasatospora > Kitasatospora sp. NPDC059747. The sequence goes on from NZ_JBHWGV010000030.1 coordinate 77,310, forward strand.
CTTCTTGAACACCCCGTCCGCCGCGCCCGACCCCTGCACGCCCTGCGGGAACAGCGCGTCGGCCAGGTTCCACCACGTGATCTGGGTGGCCACGGCGTCGATCCGGTGGTCGTACGCGGACGCCAGCAGCGAGACGGCGCCGCCGTAGGAGGCGCCGGTGATGCCCACCCGCGGGTCGCCGGGCCCGTCCAGCTGCACCTCGGGCCGCTGGGCCAGCCAGTCCACCAGGTGCTTGACGTCCTCGACCTCGCGGTCGGGCGCGTTGAGCCCGATCTTCCCGCCCGAGTGCCCGAAGCCGCGCGCCGACCAGGTCAGCACCGCGTACCCCTGCCGGGCCAGCTGCTCGGCCCGGTCGTGCTCGCCCTCCTTGGAGCCGCCGAAGCCGTGGGCGAGCAGGACCGCCGGGCGCGGGGTGGAGCCCGTCGTGAAGAACGAGGTGTCCAGCTGCACCTGCTGGGCGCTGCCGGGCGTCTCCGGCATGCTGAGAAAACGATCCTCCTGGTGGACCGGCTGCTCCCCGCCGGACGCCACCGCCGCCGTGCCGATCCCCGCGACGGCCACCAGGGCCACCGCACCGGCCAGCAGTCTCCGCCGCGTCACCGCACCGCGGCCGCGCCACCGACGCCACGCGCCACCGAACTCCATGGCCGTTGATCGTAACGGCCGCACGAGTAGGCGTCCGATAAAGCCACCGCCCCGGCCCCCGCCCGTTTCACCCGCTTCCAGTCCGCTATGCCCGGGTATCGTACGGCTCACCCGACCCCAGTCCCCTCGGCGAGGTGCCCGTGTTCCGGCCGCTGATCACCCTGCTCGCCACCATCGTCGCCACCCTGGCGACCGGCTGGATCGTCGACCAGGCCCTCCAGCGCATCGCCGCCCGCAACCCCGGGGCCCCGGTCTGGCCACTGCTCCGCAGGTGCCGGATCCCCCTCCAACTCACCGTCATCACCGCCCTGTTGCTCGCGGCGAGCCCGCTCAAGCGGATCTTCCACCTGAAGAACGACGAGGGCGCGCACCACCTGCTCCTGCTCTTCCTCCTCGCCTCCCTCGGCTGGCTGACCGTCCGCGTCGTGGCGGCCCTCCTGGAGGCGCTGCTCGGCCGGTACGAGACCGTCACCGAGGACCCCGCCCGCAGGCAGCGCGTGCACACCCAGATCAGCATGCTGCGCCGCGCGGTGAGCGCCGGCATCGTCATCGTGACGGTCGCCGTGATGCTGCTGACGTTCTCCGCGATGCGCACCATCGGCGCCAGCCTGCTGGCCTCCGCCGGCATCATCGGCATCGTCGCGGGCATCGCCGCCCAGAGCGCCCTGGGCAACTTCTTCGCCGGCCTGCAGATCGCCTTCGGCGACACGGTCCGGATCGGCGACACCGTGGTGGTGGACGGCCAGCAGGGCACGGTCGAGGAGATCACGCTCTCCTACCTGGTGGTGCGGCTCTGGGACCACCGGCGCCTGATCGTGCCGGTCTCCTACTTCGTCAACAAGCCGTTCGAGAACTGGACCCGCCGCGACCCCGGCCTGCTCGCCGCGGTCCTGCTCCACCTCGACCACACCACCCCGGTCGACGCCCTGCGCGGGGCCCTGCACACCCGCCTGGAGACCCACCCCCTCTGGGACGGCACCGAGTGGGCCCTCAACGTCACCGACGCTACCCCCAGCACCATCGTCGTCCGCGCCACGATGACCGCCCGCACCCCCGACGACGCCGCCCAACTCCGCTTCGACATCCGCGAACACCTCATCGCGTACCTACGCGACGAACACCCCGAAGCCCTCCCGCGCCTCCGCACGACCCCCTGAACGACGAATGCCCCCGCACCCCTTCCGGGGCGCGGGGGGATCGCGGGGCCTACAGCACTCGCGTCATCGTCCGGTGCGGGATCCCGGCGTCGTCGTACACCGGCCCCTCCGCCGCGTACCCCAGCCGCTCGTAGAACCCGAGCGCCTGCACCTGCGCGTGCAGCTCCAGCTCCACGGCCCCACGGGCGATCCCCGCGGCCTCGATAGCCCGCACCAGCGAGGCCCCGAGCCCGGTCCCCCGGGCGGCCTGCACCACCGCGAGCCGCCCCAGCAGCACCCGCCCGGCGCGCCCACCGGTGAGCTCCAGCGCGGCGTCCCCGTGGATCAGCCGACCGGTGCCGAGCGCGGTGCCGTCCGCCGCGACCGCGAGCACGTGCACCGAGGTGGCGTCGTACTCGTCGTACTCCAGCTCCTCCGGCACGTTCTGCTCGACGACGAACACCTCGCGCCGGACCGCCCGCACGAGCTCCAGGTCCGCGTCGCCCTCCGCGACGCGGATCCCCGCGGCCGCCGTCATCTCAGCTCTCCGACGCGATGATGTCGAGCGCCTTGCGCAGGTCCGCCGGGTACTCGCTGGAGAACTCGACCCACTGCCCGTCCGCCGGGTGCTCGAACCCGAGCGAGACGGCGTGCAGCCACTGCCGGGTCAGCCCGAGCCGCTTGGCGAGCGTCGGGTCGGCGCCGTAGGTGAGGTCGCCGACGCACGGGTGGCGCAGCGCGGACATGTGCACGCGGATCTGGTGGGTGCGGCCGGTCTCCAGCTTGATGTCGAGCAGCGACGCGGCCCGGTACGCCTCGATGAGGTCGTAGTGCGTGACGGACGGCTTGCCCTCGCGCGTCACCGCCCACTTCCAGTCCGAGCTGGGGTGGCGCCCGATCGGCGCGTCGACCGTGCCGCTCATCGGGTCCGGGTGGCCCTGGACGAGCGTGTGGTAGCGCTTCTCGGTGATGCGGTCGTGGAACTGGCGCTTGAGGTCGGTGTACGCGCGCTCCGACTTCGCCACGACCATCAGGCCCGAGGTGCCGACGTCGAGCCGGTGGACGATGCCCTGGCGCTCGGCGGCGCCGGAGGTGGAGATCCGGAAGCCGGCCGCGGCGAGGCCGCCGATGACGGTGGTGCCGGTCCAGCCGGGGCTGGGGTGGGCGGCGACGCCGACGGGCTTGTCGACGAGCACGATGTCGTCGTCCTCGTGGACGATCCGCATGCCGTCGACCGGCTCGGCGACGACCTGCACCGGGGCGGCGGGGGCGGGGATCTCGACCTCCAGCCAGGAGCCGGCGGTCACCCGGTCCGACTTGCCGGCCTGGGCGCCGTCGAGCGTCACCTTGCCGTCGGCGGCCAACTCGGCGGCCTTGGTCCGGGAGAAGCCGAACATCCGGGCGAGGGCGGCGTCGAGTCGCTCGCCCTCCAGGCCGTCGGGTACGGGGAGGCTGCGGATCTGCGCTGCGGTACTCACCCGTACGAGTATGCCGGAAAGGCGGCCGCCACCTTCCGCCCGTCCCTCCCGGCCGCCCGGTTGCGCCGCTACTTCGCCGGCTTCTCCGCCTGCTGGTGCACGGTCCCGTCCGGGTTGCTCCCGCGGAACGACAGCAGGACGACCAGGATCCCGCCGCACACGATCGCCGAGTCCGCGAGGTTGAAGACCGCGAAGTGCTGCACGGAGATGAAGTCCACGACGTGCCCGCGGAAGACGCCGGGCGCGCGGAACAGCCGGTCGGTGAGGTTGCCGAGGGCCCCGCCCAGCAGCAGCCCGAGCGCGATCGCCCACGGCAGGCTGTACAGCCGCCGGGCGATGCGCCAGATCACGACGATGACGGCCGAGGCGATCATGGTGAAGACGACGGTGAGCGCCTGGCCCATGCCGAACGCGGCCCCGGAGTTGCGGATCACCTGGAAGGTCACGACGTCGCCGACGACCTTGATCGCCGCGTGGTTCTCCAGCCGGGCGACGACCAGCAGCTTGCTGCCGAGGTCGATGAGGAACGCGAGCACGGCGACGACCAGCAGGACGCCGATCCGCCGCGGCCCCTTGCCCTTCTCCACCGCCGTGGCGCCGTCCGTGGCGGCCGGTTCGGCGGACTCCGCGGGCTCTGCAGGCTCGGCCACGGCCACCTCCACGGCTTCGGCGGGGGCAGGGACGGCGTCGTCCCGGGTCTGGGGAGAACCTTGCGTACTGATGATCCGCTCCGCTGCCGATGGAGCTCCCCCGGCCGGAGGTGGGGGAGGGTGGTGGGCCGGTGACGACACCGGTCGCTCCCCGTCACGGGGGCGTCGGGCGACGTTCAGGCGACGTTACGGGGTCGAGCGTACGGCAAGCCCGACCCCCCGCGCCGCGCCGGTCGGGCGGTTCAGCGGCGTTCCTGCTTGGCCTTGCACTGCACGCAGAGCGTGGCCCGCGGGAAGGCCTGCATCCGGGCCTTGCCGATGGCCTGCCCGCAGGACTCGCAGACGCCGAAGCCGACGCCCTCCAGCCGCTCCAGGGCGCGCTCGATCTGGGCGAGGCTGTCCCTGGCGTTGTTGGCGAGGGCGAGCTCGCTCTCCCGCGAGATGTTCTTGGTGCCGGCGTCCACCTGGTCGTCGCCGGCTCCGTCGTTGGAGTCGCGCATCAGGCCGGAGATGGCGGCCTCGGCGGCGCCGATCTCGTTCTGCAGCCGCTCCAGCTCGCTGATCAGTTCGTTGTGCAGCTCGTGGACCTCCTCCGAGGTCCACGGCTCCTCGCCCGGACGGACCGGCAGCGTGGCCGGGTCCACGGATTCTGCGCCGCGCAGCACGGTGACGGTGTCGGTGCTGGTGTTCTGCCGTGCGGTAGTGGTCACGGTCCCCTCCCCTGGATCGGCCGCCACGGCCTTGCGTGCCCGCTTGGTGGCGGTACCCGCGCCGGTTGCCTTCTCAGCCATGGCTTCGACCCCATCTACGAACGAATCGAGCCGCCGGTTCCCGGCGGCTTCCAGTGCCGGAACGATAATCCCGATCAAAACCGGTCACAACATGACATACCGACGCCTCACCATGATCCCACCCAGGCAGCCGCCCCAACCGCCACGCCCCTCGCGCTGACCAGACTTGTGCCCAGAACACCCCCTCCTAACCACCCCGCGGCGCACCCCCGGGAGCACCCGCGAGCAGCCGTTCGGCGCGTCCCGCGCACCCCGCGCCGGACGAAACCGACTTGCGGCAGCCGATACACTGGGCCTGCAAGGCGCAGATGGGACGAGTACCGACGTACGCAGCCACCAGCGACCCGGGGACGGTGCGAGCCCGGGGGTGTGCGCGGCGGGAAGATCACCCCGGAGCCGCCGGAAGAACGGCCACCACCACGGCGGCCCACTAGACCCGGCAGCAACCCCAAACAAGAGGGCCGCACCGCACCACCGCGGCCAAGGAGGGTGGTACCGCGGGTCGGCGAAGGCCGTCTCGTCCCTCCGGAGGATTCAGTCCCAGCATCCGCCGGAGGTAGACACCCGCGATGAGCACCTACAACCCCGTCCCCGCACAGGTGGATCTCCCCGCCCTGGAACACCAGATCCTGTCCTTCTGGCAGGACAACAAGGTCTTCCAGCGCAGTCTGGAGCAGTCCGAGGGCCGTCCCGAGTGGGTGTTCTACGAGGGCCCGCCGACCGCCAACGGCATGCCCGGTGCGCACCACATCGAGGCCCGCGTCTTCAAGGACGTCTTCCCCCGGTACCGGACCATGAAGGGCTACCACGTCGCCCGCAAGGCCGGCTGGGACTGCCACGGCCTGCCGGTCGAGCTGGCCGTCGAGAAGGAGCTCGGCTTCTCCGGCAAGCAGGACATCGAGGCCTACGGCATCGCCGAGTTCAACGCCAAGTGCCGCGACTCGGTGACCCGCCACACCGACGCCTTCGCCGAGCTGACCACCCGCATGGGGTACTGGGTCGACCTCGACGAGGCCTACCGCACGATGGACCCGTCCTACGTCCAGTCCGTGTGGTGGTCGCTCCAGCAGATCTTCGACAAGGGCCTGCTGGTCCAGGACCACCGGGTCGCCCCCTGGTGCCCGCGCTGCGGCACCGGCCTGTCCGACCACGAGCTGGCCCAGGGCTACGAGACGGTCGTCGACCCCTCGGTCTACGTGAGGTTCCCGCTCACCAGCGGCCCGCTCGCCGGCCGCGCCGCGCTGCTCGCCTGGACCACCACCCCGTGGACCCTGGTCTCCAACACCGCCGTCGCCGTGCACCCGGACGTCACCTACGTGGTGGCCACCGACGGCACCGAGCAGGTCGTCGTCGCCGAGCCGCTGGTCGCCAAGGCGCTCGGCGAGGGCTGGGAGACCACCGGCGAGTCCTTCACCGGTGCCGAGATGGAGCGCTGGGGCTACCGGCGCCCGTTCGAGCTGGTCGACATCGAGGGCGCCCACTTCGTCCTCAACGCCGACTACGTCACCACCGAGGACGGCACCGGCATCGTCCACCAGGCCCCCGCCTTCGGTGCGGACGACCTCACGACCTGCCGCAAGTACGGCCTGCCGGTGGTCAACCCGGTGCTCGCCGACGGCACCTTCGCCCCCGAGGTCCCGCTGGTCGGCGGCCAGTTCTTCAAGAAGGCCGACGAGGCCCTGGTCGCGGACCTCAAGGAGCGCGGCCTGCTCTTCCGCCACGTCGCCTACGAGCACAGCTACCCGCACTGCTGGCGCTGCCACACCGCGCTGCTCTACTACGCGCAGCCGTCCTGGTACATCCGGACCACCGCCGTCAAGGACGCGCTGATCCGGGAGAACGAGGCCACCAACTGGTTCCCGGAGACGGTCAAGCACGGCCGTTTCGGCGACTGGCTGAACAACAACATCGACTGGGCGCTCAGCCGCAACCGGTACTGGGGCACCCCGCTGCCGATCTGGCGCTGCGAGGAGGGCCACCTCACCTGCGTCGGCTCGCTGGCCGAGCTGTCCGAGCTCACCGGCACCGACCAGAGCGGCCTCGACCCGCACCGCCCGTTCATCGACGAGGTGACCTTCGCCTGCCGCGACTGCGGCGGCACCGCCACCCGCGTGCCCGAGGTCATCGACGCCTGGTACGACTCGGGCTCGATGCCCTTCGCCCAGTACGGCTACCCGTACCAGAACAAGGAGCTGTTCGAGAAGCGCTACCCGGCGCAGTTCATCTCCGAGGCGATCGACCAGACCCGCGGCTGGTTCTACACGCTGATGGCCGTCGGCACCCTGGTGTTCGACAAGAACAGCTACGAGAACGTCGTCTGCCTGGGCCACATCCTGGCCGAGGACGGCCGCAAGATGTCCAAGCACCTGGGCAACATCCTGCAGCCGATCCCGCTGATGGACCAGCACGGCGCCGACGCGGTCCGCTGGTTCATGGCGGCCGGCGGCTCGCCCTGGTCGGCCCGCCGGGTCGGCCACGGCACGATCCAGGAGGTGGTCCGCAAGACCCTCCTCACCTACTGGAACACCGTCGCCTTCCAGGCCCTGTACGCCCGCACCGCCGACTGGGCCCCCTCCGCGGGCGACCCGGCCCCCGCCGACCGTCCGGTCCTGGACCGCTGGGTGCTCTCCGAGCTGAACACCCTGGTCCGCGAGGTCGACGCGGCGTTCGAGGCCTACGACACCCAGCGCGCCGGCAAGCTGCTGTCCGCGTTCGTCGACGACCTGTCCAACTGGTACGTCCGCCGCGGCCGCCGCCGCTTCTGGCAGGGCGACGCCGCCGCACTCGCCACCCTGCACGAGGCGCTGGAGACCGTCACCCGTCTGATGGCCCCGCTCACCCCGTTCATCACCGAGCGGGTCTGGCAGGACCTGGTGGTCCCGATCGACGAGACCGCCCCCGCCTCCGTCCACCTGGCCACCTGGCCCGAAGCGGACGAGACCCTGGTCGACCCGGCGCTCTCCCGCCACATGGCGCTGGTCCGCCGCCTGGTCGAACTCGGCCGCGCCACCCGCGCCGAGTCCGGTGTGAAGACCCGCCAGCCGCTGTCCCGCGCGCTGATCGCCGCCCAGGGCTGGGAGGAACTGCCCGCCGACCTGCGCGCGCAGATCGCCGAGGAGCTCAACGTCTCCACCCTGGAGTCCCTCGCCGAGGTCGGCGGCTCCCTCGTCGACACCACCGCCAAGGCCAACTTCCGCGCCCTGGGCAAGCGCTTCGGCAAGGGCGTCCAGGACGTCGCCAAGGCCGTCGCCGCCGCCGACGCCGCCCACCTCGCCACCGAGCTGCGCGCCACCGGCCAGACCAGCGTCCAGCACGACGGCGAGACGATCACCCTCTCCCCCGACGAGGTGATCATCACCGAGACCCCGCGCGAGGGCTGGGCCGTCGCCAACGAGTCCGGTGCCACCGTCGCCCTCGACCTGGCCATCACCCCGGAGCTCAAGCGGCTCGGCATCGCCCGCGACGCCATCCGCCAGATCCAGGAGGCCCGGAAGAACTCCGGCCTGGACGTCGCCGACCGCATCGTCCTCCGCTGGCGCGCCACCTCCGAGGAGACCGCCGAGGCCATCGCCGAACACGGCCCTCTCGTCGCCGACGAGGTCCTCGCGACCGACTTCGCCGCCGGCGCCGCCGACTGGACCTCCGGCACCTTCACCGACGAGTCCCTCGGCCTGGCCTTCCAACTCCGCAAGGCCTGACCCGAACAAGAACCGGGGGGGGCGGGGGGCCGGCGCCCCGCCCGGGCCGGGCCCCCACCCCCCCCCCCCCCCGCGCCGGGGGGCGGCGGGCGGGCGGGGGGGC